>NZ_JBSWXD010000024.1:0-50580 GCF_056160425.1 Micromonospora sp. ABR4_055 | reverse complement strand
TTCCTTTGCCCATTTTGCCTGGTGGGTCGATCCTCCACAAGCCCTCTTGGTTTGGGGTTCCGTCCAGGGCCCCCCTTGGCCCGGAAGGCGGGGCAGGGATCAGCTGGCGGTGGCTGGCCGGTCGTCGGCGAGCTCGCGGCGGGTCTCGGAGCGGGTCGGCGCGGCGGCAGCCCGGCGGGCCGGGTCGGTGCAGAGCTCAGCGATCTGGGCCTCGGTCATCGGGCCGCCCCGGGACCGGGTGACGCCCAGGTGGTCGGGGACCTCGACGGTCGCCTCGAAGTCCCAGATGTACCACTCCTTGCGGCCCCAGGCCTTGTTCTTCAGCTTGATCTCGATCGTGCCCTGGGCGGTCTGCAGCTTGGGGCTGCGGTCCAGCGCGGCCCAGCCCGACGGGCCGGCGTTGAGCGACGTGGTCCGGGAGACCGTCGACTCCCAGTTCCACTGCCGGCCGATGCTCTGGCTGATGCTCGTCGACACGTTGCTCAGCGCGCTGGAGCCGAAGGTGGTCGCGGGCACCTCGGCGGTCATGCTGATCGACCCACCGGTGGTGTCGGACCATTCGACCGACAGGCTGTTGTCGTACGGGGTGCAGTTGAAGTGCGAGGCGACCTCGTGGAAGCCGGCGGTGGTCTCGGTCACCGGTGTCCCCGCAACGAACTGGCAGGACACGGCCCGGCTGTCGCAGTGCTCGAAAAGCTCCGCGCGGGACGGTCCGTCCCAGAACCTGACCGAGCTGTACTGGTTGTCGGCGGGCACCTGCGCGAGCTGGTCGTGCGAGTACCACATGTGGGGGGTGCCGGACTGGTTGGTGTTGACGTAATAGTTGCTGGCGCAGTCGGTGATGTTCTTGTATGAACTGATCACGTTACTCCAGGCGGCGCCGGCGTCAGCGAGGTTGTTGAAGTTGTAGTACTTGCCGCCGCTGCAGGTGCCGGATCGCGAGACCATGCTCAGTGAGCCGCCGGTGTAGTTGGCGTTCTGGTACGCGATCCCGAGGACCACCTGGGCGGCCGCGGACGTACCCGAAGCCATGGCGCGGGTGGCGGCGGTGCCGGCGGCGGCGATCCGCTCGGTGGTCGCCGCGTCGAGTCGGCTGCCGTCACGCGGGGCGTCGGTGACCGCCCCGGCGGTCGCCACCTTCATGGCGGTCCGGAAGTCGCGGTAGCAGGCCAGCTCTTCGGCGGACTCGTAGAGCAGACAGTCGGCCATCTCCGCGGTGGGCACGGTGGAGGAGGCGGCGGCCGGGGTGCTCACGGCGAGCATCGGACCCAGCATCAGTACGGACAGGACGGTCGCGGTGCGGGCGTGTCGGAACATCCGACGGCGTTGCAGGAATGTCATGAGTGCCAAGTCTGGTGATGCAGGACCGCGCAGCCTTGGTGGAATTCGAAGGATCAGCTGAGGAAAATATGAGGAAGGAACATGGCCAGTGCTCTTTCCGGTGGAGTCAGTGATCGCCGTTACATTGACTCTGCCCGAAACCCTACAGCATTTCTGTCGGGTCTGAAACAGTGCGACCATTCGTGGCGCCGCTGACCAGGGCGTTCTGGTCGCCGCGAGGCGGTGGCCAAGATCGTCCGTCGAGGGCCGGGCGCGCACCGGGGGTACGCTCAGCCGATGGCCGGCGACACCTTCCGCTTCGGCGAGTACGAACTGGACATGGCCCGCTACCAGCTGCGGCGATCCGGTGAGCCGGTCCACGTGGAGCCCCGGGCACTCGACCTCCTGCAGTACCTCATCGAACACCGGGACCGGGTGGTATCGAAGAACGAGCTGCTAGACCAGGTGTGGGGCGACCGTTTCGTCAGCGAGGCGGCGCTGACCACCGGGCTGCGTACCGCCCGGATCGCCGTCGGTGACACCGGCCGTCACCAGCGGCTGATCCGGACCGTGCACCGGCGGGGGTACCAGTTCGCGGCACCAGTGACGGTGACCCGGGCCGGTGACCCCGCGGCCCCCGGACCGCAGCCGGCCGCACACCCGACCCGACCGGCACCGGCCCGGTCTGTGGTCGCCGGGGAGGCCGGCGGCGCGGACCGCCAGATCGTCCGGTTCTGCCGGGCCGACGATGGCACCCGGATCGCCTACGCCAGCGTCGGTTCGGGTCCGCCGCTGCTCAAGGCCGCCAACTGGATGACCCATCTCGATCTGGAGTGGACCACCCCGGTGTGGTCGCACTGGCTCAACGGGCTGGCCCGGGACCGGCAGCTGGTCCGCTACGACGAGCGGGGGTGCGGCCTGTCCGACTGGGACGTGCCCAGCTTCTCTTTCGACGACTGGGTCGACGACCTGGACACCGTGGTCGAGGCGGTGGGGCTGGACCGGTTCCCGCTGCTCGGTGTCTCCCAGGGCGGTGCGGTAGCGGTCGCGTACGCCGTGCGCCGGCCGGAGCGGGTCAGCCGGTTGATCCTCGCCGGCGCGTACGCCCGGGGCCGCCAGGTCCGGGCCCGCAGCCAGGCCGAGCAGGACGAGGCGGCCCTGGATCTGAACCTGGCGCGGGTCGGTTGGGCACACCAGGACCCCAGTTTCCTCGGTGTCTTCGCTTCCCAGTTCCTGCCCGAGGGCACTCCGGAGGAGTTGGAGGAGTTCATCGGCTTTCAGCGGCGGACCACCTCGGCGGCGAACGGGGTCCGGTTCCTGGAGGAGTTCGCCCGGATCGACGTCTCGGACATCGCCCACCGGGTGCAGTGCCCGACGTTGATCCTGCACTGCCGCGATGACATGCGGGTGCCCACCTCGCAGGCCAGCGAGCTGGCCACCCTCATTCCGGACAGTCAACTGGTGCTGCTGGACAGCCGCAACCATCTGCTCACCGCGTCCGAGCCGGCCTGGCCGGAGTTCCTGGCCCAGATCGACGCCTTCCTGACCGATTGACCAGCGGAGAGCCAGCATGAGGATCCTTGTCGTGGGCGGGACCGGCCTGATCGGTACGCACGTCGTCGACCTGCTGCGCGAGCGCGGCCACGCGGTGGCCACGGTGGCGCGGACCGCCCGTACCGGGGTCGACCACGTGCTCGACGTCGAGACCGCCTCGGTCGAGGACCTGCGGCCGCTGCTCACTGGCCACGACGGCGTCGTGTACGGCACCCGGGTCGACGAGCAGCGGGTACTCCCCGCACCGATCCATCCCGTGCTGCGCAGTGAACTCGTCGATCCCGTGGCGCGGATGTTCACCGCTGCCCGGCACGCCGGCCTGACCCGTGGGGTCCTGCTCGGCTCCTACTACACCTACCACGTCCGGCTTCGTCCCGAGTGGCGGCTCGGCGAGCGGCACGCGTACATCCGGTGCCGGCTGGAACAGGCCCGGCAGGTGCGGACGGCGGCCGGAACCGACCTGCCGGTCACCGTGCTGGAGCTGCCGTTCGTCTTCGGCCGAGCCGGTGACCGGCTACCGAACTGGGCCGGTCCGCTGGACCGGTGGGCACGGTCGGCGGCGCCGCTGCTGGTCCCGGTCGGCGGAACCGCCGCGGCCTCGGCCGGCAGCGTCGCCGCCTCGGCGGTCGACGCGATCGAGGGAGCGTACGGCGGGGACGTTCCGGTCGCCGACGCCAACCTGACCTGGGTCGAGATGCTCGGGCGGATCGCCGAGGCGGTGGGCCGGCCCCGCCCGGTCCGGCGGCTGCCCGCCGGTGCGGTCCGCGTGGCCCTGCGGGCCGGCGGGGCACTGCAGGCGCTCGCCGGCAGGGAATCCGGGCTCAACCCCGCTCACCTGGCCGACCTGCTCCTCGACGAGCTGTTCATCGAGCCGCTGACCGGCCGGTCGCTCGAACCGTCGTTGCAGGAAACCTTCGGCGCGTCACCTGCCGGCAGGTGAGCGGGTCACTCGGCCGGCTGCAGGGGTTCGCAGGCGGCCAGCGCCGCGGCGACGGTCGGATCCGAGGAGTCCAGGTCGTCGGCCCACTCGACGTCGTTCTCCGCCAGGCAGTTGCGGTACGCGACGATGCCGCTGGCGTCCGCCCCGTTCTCGGTGCCGCCGCCGGGTCCACGGGCCGGTAGCTCGGACTGACACGCCTCCTGCGCCGCCGCCCAGGTGTCGTCGTCGACGTCGTCAGGTCGGAGCATGTCGCCGAATCCGCCGCCCATCCTGCCGCCGCCCGGTCCCGCACCGCCTGGCCCGCCGGACGGGAACCCCGACGGCGCGCCGGACGGCAACCCCGACGGCCGGTCGCCGGGCTGCCCCGACGGCATCCCGTTCGGGGCACCACGTCGGAAACCTCCTCCGGCCTCGGGAACCTCCACGCCGTCGACCCCGTTGTCCCGCAGGCAGTCCACGTACTCCGCCATGGCTCCGGCGCCAGCTGCCGCGGTTTCGCTGTCCGAGTCCGGGTCGGACGCTCCACAGGCGGCAAGTAGCAGCAGGCAGACGCCTCCGGCAGTGCCCCACATCGAACGACTGAGCGCAACGTGCACGATCATGCCCTCCCCATCAGATGGCCCGCGACGGACGTCGCCGGTGCGGGCGTCAGCAGAGCTGACGAACCTCCGCGTCACGTCAGGATTTGCTGTGACGGCGCTGGGGATGGCGACCAACGCGGGGAGGGCACCGGCGAACCGTCGGTTCACAGGAAACGCCGAGCTGTCACCGAGCCGGTCCTGAGCCGGTGCCGGAACACTTCCCGGTCATGAGACTCGGCTCCATCAGGGCGCTGGTCAGCCGGCTGCCCGCGAGCCGGTGGCTTGTCGCCGTGGCGGCCGGTGCGACGCTGATCCCGGCGGGTGTCGTCGCCTACGCGGTCGCCGTCCCGACGAGCACCGACGACGCCGTACCCGTAGCCATGACGCAGGTGGACAGAGGGACGGTCACCGTGGCGATCGCCGCGGCCGGCTCGGTCGCACCGGCCGAGGACCGCCAACTCGGCTTCGCGGTTGCCGGCACGGTGACCAGGCTGGACGTACGGCTCGGGCAGGACGTCGCCGCCGGTGACGTGCTCGCCGCCGTCGACGACAGCAACGCGGCGGCAGCTGTCGAACAGGCTGAAGAGGCGCTGACGGCAGCGCGGGAAGCCCTCGCCGAGGCGCAGGCGGACGCCCGCACGGACGGGACGGACACCGACGTGAGCACCGGGTGCACGACGACCGCGCTGGCGGCCTGGACCGCTTCCGACCCCTCCACCAGCCCGACGCCGGAGGCGACTAGGTCGGCCACCCCGGACCCGTCCCCTACTGTCGGCACCACCACCTCGCCGGCACCTTCGCCCACCGCGTCCGTACCGGCGGAATCGCCCACCCCGACCCCACCGGCCACGCCGGCGAACTCGCCGGCCGCGCCCACCGGCGACCCCGGGGACCGGGCCGACGGTTCCGACAGCGGTTGCGGTAGGGCGGCGGACGGGCGCTCCAGCGGAGACCCGGTGCTGCGGGCCCGGCAGCAGGTCACCGCGGCGCAGCTACGACTCGCCGCCGCCGAGGACGATCTCGCCGGTACGGTGATCAGCGCTCCAGTCGACGGCAAGGTGCTCGGTGTCTCCGGCACCGTCGGCAGCACGGTACGAGCCGGTGACACCTTCATCGAACTCGGCGCGGTCGCCCAGATGCAGGTGACCGCGAGTTTTCCCGAGGCCGACGCCGCGCGGTTGTCGGTCGGCCAGCCGGCCGTCGTCACCCTGGCCACCCGGCCGGGCGAGGAGTTCCCCGCCCACCTCGGTCAGGTCGACCCGGTGGGCAGCGTCGACGGCCAGCTGGTGCGCTACGGCGTGATCGTCGACTTCGACGACGTCCCGGCCGGCCTGCTGGTCGGTCAGAGCGCCGGGGTACGGGTCGTCGTTGACGAGGTGACCGACGTGGTACGAGTCCCGGTCACCGCGGTGAGCCGCAGCAGCGTCGGCGGCGAGGACATCGTCGTCGTGCGGGACGGATCCGGCGTTGAGCAGCAGCGGGTGGTGACCGTGGGCGTCCGTGGCGACCAGTACGTCGAGGTCATCGACGGCCTGGCGGTCGGCGACGAAGTGGTGGATGGGTGATGCGATCCGCCGGTCGGCTCTCAGCCGCCACCGAGCCCGCTCCGAGTCCGCGTCGAGGAAGTCACCAGAAGCTGTCCGCCATGCCTGTGCGTCGCCTCGCCGGCCTTCGCCGGCCGTTGATCCTCAATGCGGTTCTTGTCCTGGCCGTACTCGGCCTGCTCGGCTGGACGTACCACACAGTGGTCGGGCCGGACAACACCGCTGTCGCCGCCGGCTCGGCGGCAACCGCGACCGTCGTCGTCGAGCAGGCCACGGTCACGGCGACGGTCACCGCCTCCGGTTCGGTACGCAGTGCGAAGACGGCGGTCGCTGACTTCGTCACCGGCGGCACGGTCACGGAGATCCTGGTGTCCGTCGGGCAGCAGGTCGACGAGGGCGCGGTCCTCGCCCGGGTCGACGACACGGTGGCCCAGCGGGAACTGGACGCCGCGCGGGCCAACCTCGACGCCGCGCAGGACGCCCTCGACACCGCCGAGGTCGCTGGCGTGTCGACGGCTGACGCCGTCGCCGCGGTGACCGAGGCGGAACTCGCGGTCGACGAGGCGCAGGCGGCCGTCGACGGCACGACGTTGACAGCCCCGGTGGCCGGTACGGTCGTCGCGGTCAACGGCAGCGTCGGCGCGTCGACCGGAGGCGGCACCGGGTCGTCGTCGGCGGGTGGCGGCACCGGGTCGTCCTCGTCGTCGGGTGCCAGTGGGTTCGTGGATCTGGCCGACCTGACCCAGTTGGAGGTGACCGCCTCGGTGTCGGAAACCGATGCGACGCGGCTCGAGACCGGTCAGCCGGCGACCGTACGGTGGAACGCGCTGCCGGACACCGAGGCCACCGCGAGCATCGGGGTCATCGACCCGAACGCGGCCACCACCAACGGCGTGGTGAGCTATCCGATCACCCTCGACCTGGACTCGCTGCCCGAAGGCGTCCGGCCTGGACAGACCGTGGAAGTGACGGTGGTTGTCGGCGAGGCGGTGGACGTGCTGACCGTCAGCCCGGCCGCGCTGACCGGCACCGGCACCCGGCAGTCGGTCACCGTGCTGGTCGACGGCGCACAGGTCAGCCGTACCGTCGAGGTCGGCCTGCAGGGCGACGACGCGGTGGAGATCATCTCCGGGCTGGCCGTCGGCGAACAGGTGGTGGTCGTCATCCCCACCGAGTCGGAGAGCGGGTCCGGCGGCTTCCCCGGTGGCGGCGGGTTGACCGGCGGTGGCGGCTTCCCCGGCGGGGGCGGACCGGGTGCCGGTGGCTTCTCCGGTGGCGGCAGGCCGGGGGGTGGCCGGTGAGCCCGGTTCTGGACGTACGGGACGTGACCAAGGTGTACGGCGTCGGTGAGTCGGCGGTCGCCGCTCTGCGGGGCGTGTCGCTGCAGGTCGACCGGGGTGAGTTCATCGCCGTGATGGGCTCGTCCGGCTCCGGCAAGTCGACGCTGATGAACATCCTCGGCTGTCTGGACGTGCCCAGCACCGGCCGCTACCTGATCGACGGGGTGGACGTCAGCCAACTCACCGAGCGGCAGCTGGCCATGGTCCGTAACCGCCGGATCGGCTTCGTCTTCCAGTCGTTCAACCTGATCCCGCGGACCACCGCCGTGGCGAACGTCGAGCTGCCGCTGGCGTACGCCGGGGTCCGTCCGACCGTGCGACGCCGGCGGGCGCTGGCCGCGCTCGACCTGGTCGGGCTGGCCGGACGGGCTGGGCATCTGCCGAACCAGCTCTCCGGCGGCCAGCAGCAGCGGGTCGCGGTCGCCCGCGCGTTGGTGACCGAACCGGCGCTGGTGCTGGCGGACGAACCGACCGGAAACCTGGACAGCGCGTCCACCGAGGAGGTGCTGACCATCTTCGACCAGCTCAACGCCGACGGCCGCACCATCATGCTGATCACCCATGAACCGGAGGTCGCTGACCGGACCCGCCGGCTGCTACGGGTCCGCGACGGGCGGATCGTCTCCGACGACCGACGCCACGGTGCCGGTCAGCCGGGTGCGGGCAGACCGTACCGTGAGGTCGCCCAGTGGGGCCCGTAGAGATTGTCCGCTCCGGGCTGCGCGGCATCGGCGCGAACAAGCTGCGTTCGGCGTTGACCACACTCGGCATCCTGATCGGCGTGGCCGCGGTGATCCTGCTCGTCGCCGTGGGCAACGGGTCGGCGCAGACGGTCAACGAGCGGATCGAGGCGCTCGGCACCAACACGATCACCGTGTCGGCGTCCGGCGGTGGCGGCGCCGGGCTGACCGTCGCGGTCGCCGAGGCGCTGCACGATCCGGTGCTCGCCCCGGACGTCCGTTCGGTGTCGCCGGTGGTCAGCACCTCGGCGACCCTCACCTACGGCGACGCCGACCACTCCGTCGGGCAGTTCGTCGGCAGCTACCCGAGCTACCTGGCGGCGTCGAACACGCCGGTCGGCGAGGGGGTCACCTTCACCGAGGCCGATGTCGCGCAGGGCCGCCGGGTGGCGCTCGTCGGGCAGACCGTGGTCGACGAGCTATTCGCCGGAGCGGATCCGCTGGGCAGTCAGATGATGGTCGACGGCACCCTGTTCACCGTGGTCGGCGTGCTCGCCGAGAAGACCTCCACCGGCGGTCTGCAGGACGCCAACGACCTGGTGGTGGCGCCGTTGACCGCGGTGCGCCAGACATTGACCGGGTACGGGTCGATCAACTCGGTGCTGGTGGAGGCGGCTGGGCCGGACCGGGTCGACGCCGCGCAGGCACAGGTCAGCGCGATCCTGGACCGCAAGCTGGCCACGGACGGCGCTGCCGGCTCCGGCGGCGTCTCCGGCGGTTCCTCGTACCGGATTCAGAACGCGGCACAGCTGCTGGAGACGCAGGCGTCGACGGCGGAGACGTTCACTGTGCTGCTCGGCGCGGTCGCGGCGATCAGCCTGCTGGTCGGCGGGATCGGCATCACCAACATCATGCTGGTGACGGTGACCGAACGGACCCGCGAGATCGGTGTCCGCAAGGCGCTCGGCGCCCCACCCGGCACCATCATGGCCCAGTTTCTTGTCGAGGCGACGCTGCTCAGCGCGATCGGCGGCGGGGCGGGGGTCGCGGTCGCGGTGATCGGCAGCCGGTTCACCATCGTCGGGGTGGAGCCGGTGATCGTGCCGAGTTCGGTGCTGCTGGCGCTGGGCGTGTCGGTGGCGATCGGCCTCTTCTTCGGCAGCGTCCCGGCCCGCCGGGCGGCGAATCTGCGACCCATCGACGCCCTGCGGTACGAGTAGGTGACCGACTGATGACAACGGGTGGAGATGACGTGCGCGACGACGACACCGAATGGCTGGCCGCGGCGACGCCTCGGCCGTGGACGAACCGGCTCACTCCGTGGCTGGTTGCCGTGCTGCTGTTGGTCGCCGGGTTCGCCGTCGGCGTGGCGGTGCCGTCCAACGACGACACTGGCGCGGGTGCCGGGCCCGGACTGCGCGGATCCGGCGCCGGGCAGTTTCAGCCGGGGGCGGGGCAGTTGCAGCGGGGCGGCGCGGCCGACGCGACGGGTGCGGAAGGGGGCGGCCCGCAACCGGCAGCGGTCGGCACGGTCAAGCTGGTCGACGGCGACACGGTGTACGTGGAGACCGAGGCCGGGGAGGTGGTGATCGTGCGCACCGATGGCGGGACGGCCGTCCGGGTGCCTGGTGACCTCGACGGGTTGGCCGTCGGCGTGCCGGTGTCGGTGGCCGGCGAAACCGCGACGGACGGCACCGTCAGCGCCGAGTCGATCGTCGCCGGTGACTGACAGCTGACGCTGATCACATCCAGATCGACAAGATCAACAGTAGTTGGCAACATCGATGTGACGTCGGCAACACGATAGCGCAACGTCGATTTCCCACTCTTGGGCGATGGGTGACCACGGCAGTCCCGACCTGGTCGGGAACGTGCTGACCCACTGCCCGTACTGCTCGCTGCAGTGCGGCGTACGGATGCGGCCGGCGCCGCCCCGACCGCCCGTCATCGAGCCGGCGGACTTCCCCACCAACCGGGGCGGGCTCTGCGCCAAGGGCTGGAGCGCGCCGGAACTGCTCGACCACCCCGACCGACTGCTCACCCCGCTGGTGCGCGCCGACCCGGCCGACCGGCGCAGCCCGCTGCGCCCGGCCAGTTGGGACGAGGCCCTCGACCGGATCACCGCCGCCATACAGACCAGCCAGCACCGGTACGGACCGGCCAGCGTCGGCCTGTTCGGCGGCGGCGGGCTGACCAACGAGAAGGCGTACCAGCTCGGCAAGTTCGCCCGGGTCGGACTGCGTACCCCGCACATCGACTACAACGGCCGGTTCTGCATGTCGTCGTCGGCCACTGCCGGCAACCGGGCCTTCGGTATCGACCGAGGCCTGCCGTTTCCGCTGGCCGACATCGCCGACGCCCGCGCGGTGCTGGTTGTCGGCGGCAACCCGGCCGACACCATGCCACCGGCGATGCAGTACTTCGACGCCGGCCGGGCCGCCGGCGCGGTCCACATCGTCGCCGACCCGCGCCGCTCGGCGACCGCCCGGGGCGCCGGCATCCACCTGCCGGTGGCGCCCGGCACCGACCTGGCCCTGGCCAACGGGCTGCTGCACATCGCCATCCGGGCCGGCCACGTCGACCAGGCGTACATCCGGGACCGGACCACCGGGTTCGACGCGGTCCGCACCGCCGTCGCCGGCTACTGGCCGGACCGGGTGGAACGGATCACCGGCGTGTCCGAGGAGTTGCTGCAGCGTACGGTGCACGCGCTGGCCACCGCGCCGACCGCGATGATCCTCACCGCGCGCGGTGCCGAGCAGCACAGCAGCGGTACCGACACCGCGCAGGCGTACATCAACCTCGCCCTCGCCCTCGGCCTGCCCGGCCGGCCCGGCAGCGGCTACGGCACCATCACCGGGCAGGGCAACGGCCAGGGCGGCCGGGAACACGGCCAGAAGGCCGACCAGCTGCCCGGCTACCGGCGCCTCGACGACCCGGCCGCCCGCGCCCACGTCGCCGCCGTGTGGGGCGTCGACCCGGCCGACCTGCCCGGCCCGGGGGTCTCCGCCACCGAGATGATCGACCGGATCGGTACCCCCGGCGGGGTGCGCACCATGCTGGTGTTCGCCTCGAACATCCTGGTCTCCGCGCCCGACCGGGACCGGGTCGCCGACCGGCTGGCCGCGCTGGACTTCCTCGCGGTGTCGGACATCTTCCGGTCCGAGACGGCCGCCGTCGCCGACGTGGTGCTGCCCACCGCCCAGTGGGCGGAGGAGGAGGGCACCATGACCAACCTGGAGGGTCGGGTGCTGCGCCGCCGCCGGGTGCTGCCACCACCGGACGGGGTACGCGACGACCTGAGCGTGCTGGCCGCGCTCGCCGACCGGCTCGGCCGGGGCAAACACTTCTCCACCGACCCGCAGACCGTCTACGACGAGCTGCGCCGGGCCAGCGCCGGCGGGATCGCCGACTACGCCGGCATCAGCTACCAGCGGATCGAGGCCGAGGACGGGGTGTTCTGGCCGTGCCCGGCCGACGGCCATCCGGGTACGCCGCGACTGTTCACCGAACGGTTCGCCACCGCCGACGGGCGCGCCCGGTTCATCCGCGTGGAGCACCGGGATCCGGCCGAACTGCCCGACCGCAGCTACCCGTACCTGCTCACCACCGGCCGAATAATGGGCCAGTACCAGAGCGGCAACCAGACCCGCCGCTCGCCGTCGCTGGCCAGCACCGCCAGCGACCCGAAGGCCGAGATCCACCCGGACCTGGCCCGCCGGCTCGGCATCGGCACCGCAGACCTGGTCGAGTTGACCACCCGCCGGGGCCGGGCGGTGTTCCGGGCGTACCTGACCGAGCACATCCGGCCGGACACCGTCTTCGTGCCGTTCCACTGGGGCGGCACGGCCAGCGCCAACGCCCTGACCGATCCGACGTTGGACCGGCACTCCCGGATGCCGGCGTTCAAGGTCTGCGCGGTGGCGGTCCGCCGCTTCGCCGGACCCGACGGAGCCGGCCGGGCCACCACCGGCCCGGTCGGAGCCGGCCCGAGCAGCGCCGCCCCCGACGATTCCGCCACCTGACGAAGGGACCCACGATGCAGTCGACCCCACGTTTCCTGCAAGGAGTGTTCGCGTTCGACGGCAAAGGGTTGGACACGCCGCTGCCGTTGGATGGCAGCCTGCGCTACACGGTGCCGGACGGGCTGGTCACGCAGACCGTCTACTTCCGGGGCGGCAACAGCAGCGGCGAGCTGGTCTACGTCCTGCTGCTGCGCGACGGCGACCCGATGCGCTACTTCCCGATCGGCGCCCGCGACGCGGTGCACGTGCCGTTGCGGGTCGTCGAGGACCTGGTCGCCGGCACCGTGGTGGAGCTGCAACTCGCCGCGCCGGAAGGCGTCACCGGCACCGTCGTGCTCGATCTCGGCCTGGTGGAGGTGTGAGGTGACGCAGCGACGACCGCGACTGGTGGTGGTCGGCAACGGCATGGCCGGTGCCCGTACCGTCGAGGAGATCATCGACCGGGTCGGCCCGGATCGGTACGACATCACCATGTTCGGCGCCGAACCGTACGGCAACTACAACCGGATCCTGCTGTCCAACGTGCTCTCCGGCGCCGAGGAAGAGGACGGCATCTTCCTCAACAGCCTGCCCTGGTACCAGGAGAACGGCATCGCCCTGCGGGCCGGGGTGGAGGTGACCCGGATCGACCGGTTCGCCAGGGTTGTTCACGCCGTCGACGGCACCGTCACCCCGTACGACAAGTTGGTGATCGCCACCGGCAGCGTGCCGTTCGTGCCGCCGATCGACGGCGCCCACCACCCACGACGCGGCTTCCACCAGGGAGTGTTCACCTTCCGCACGCTCGACGACACCCGGGCGATGATCCGCTACGCCCGCGACCACGAGCGGGCGGTGGTGATCGGCGGCGGCCTGCTCGGCCTGGAAGCCGCCCGCGGCCTGCAGCAGTACGGCGTGTCGGTGACCCTGCTGCACGCCGCCGGGCACCTGATGAACGCCCAGCTCGACGCCACCGGCGGAGACATCCTGCGGCGCAGCGTCGAACGGCTCGGTATCGACGTGGTCACCAAGGCCCGCACCGAGCGGATCCTCGGCCGGGACGCCGTCGATGGGGTCCGGCTCGCCGACGGGCGCACGTTCGCCGCCGACATGGTGGTGATCGCCGCCGGAATCCGACCCAACACCACGCTCGCGCAGGTCAGCGGCCTGCCGGTGGAGCGGGGCATCGTCGTCGACGACCACCTGCGGGTGCTCGACGAGCCGGACATCTACGCGGTCGGTGAATGCGTGCAGCACCGAGGGCAGACGTACGGCCTGGTTGCGCCGCTGTGGGACCAGGCGAAGGTGCTCGCCGGGCAGCTCACCGGCACCGACCCGACGGCGGCGTACCACGGCTCGCGGACCGCGACCAAGCTGAAGGTCGCCGGGGTCGACGTGGCCGCCATGGGGGTGACCGCGCCGGAACGCGACGACGACGAGTTCGTGGTCTTCGCCGAACCCCGGCGCGGCGTCTACAAGAGCGTGGTGGTCCGCGACGACCGGCTGATCGGTGCCACCCTGGTCGGCGACGTCGGCAAGGTCGGCTTCCTGATGCAGGCGTTCGACCGGGGTTCGCCGCTACCGGAGGAGCGGGTCCGGCTGCTGTTCGACCTCGGCGGGCCGTCGGCCGAGGTGTCCGCCGCCGAACTCGACGACGACGCCCAGGTGTGCAACTGCAACGGGGTCAGCAAGGGCACGCTGGTCGCCACCGTCGCCGGCGGGGTTCGCACGGTGACCGGGGTGATGGACGCCACCCGGGCCGGCAAGGGCTGCGGCTCGTGCAAGAGCCTGGTCGGCCAGATCGTCGAGTGGGCGGCCGGCGGCGAGGTCGGGGAGGACCCGGCGGCCAACTGGTACGTGCCCGGGGTGCCGATGGACAAGCCGACCCTGATGGCCGAGATCCGCGCCCGTGGGCTGCGCAGCGTGTCGGCGGTCTTCGAGGCGCTCGCCGACGGCCGCGAGGACGCCAGGAGCAAGATGGGGCTGGTGTCGCTGCTGCGGATGATGTGGGGCGACGAGTACGTCGACGAGCGCGGCGCCCGGTTCATCAACGACCGGGTGCACGCCAACATCCAACGCGACGGCACCTTCTCGGTGGTGCCGCAGATGAAGGGCGGCTGCACCACCCCGGCCCAGCTGCGCCGGATCGCCGACGTGGCCGAGAAGCACCAGGTGCCGTTGGTCAAACTGACCGGCGGGCAGCGCATCGACCTGCTCGGCATCCGCAAGGAGGACCTGCCGCAGGTGTGGGCCGACCTGGACATGCCGTCCGGGTACGCGTACGGCAAGAGTTTCCGGACCGTGAAGACCTGCGTGGGCAGCGAATTCTGCCGGTTCGGCCTGGGTGACTCGACCGCGCTCGGCATCGCGATCGAGGAACGGTTCCAGGGGCTGGAGGCGCCGGGCAAACTCAAGCTGGCGGTCACCGGGTGCCCGCGCAACTGCGCCGAGGCGTACGTCAAGGACCTCGGGGTGGTCGCGATCGAGGGCGGCCGTTGGGAGATCTACGTCGGCGGCGCGGCCGGTGCCCACGTACGCAAGGGCGACCTGCTGGCCACCGTCGACGCGCCGGATGAGGTGATGACGCTGACCGGCCGGTTCCTGCAGTACTACCGGGAGAACGCGAACTGGCTGGAACGCACCTACGCGTTCGTGCCCAGGGTCGGCGTCGACCGGCTGCGGGAGCTGATCGTCGACGACGTCGACGGGCTCGGCCCCGGACTCGACGAACGGATGGCGGCGGCGGTGGCCGGCTACCGGGATCCGTGGCGGGAACGGGACGCCCCGGCGACCCCGGGCCAGTTCCGGACCGCGTTGCCGCTGGTGCCGCTGCCGGCGGTACCGGTCCGCGCCGAGAGCAGCCGGTCGTGACCGCGGTCGAGGACAGCCGGCTGATCGAGCACCGGATCGGACCCGGCGACGACATCCCACCCGGCGAGGGCCGGGCCTACCCGGTCGCAGGTGACCTGGTGGCGGTGTTCCGGCTGACGTCGGGGCAGTTGCGGGCGGTGGCGGCGGTCTGCCCGCATGCCGGCGGCCCGCTCGCCGACGGGCTGATCGACGCCGAGGTGGTGATCTGCCCGCTGCACCAGCACGTCTTCGAGCTGGCGACCGGGTGCTCGCGCACCGGGCAGCCGGCACTGCGCAGCTACCCGGTCCGGCAGGACCCAGCCGGCACGGTGTGGGTGTCGGTGCCGGCGGCACGGGTTCCGGTACCGCCTGCCGGTGGCGCCGGCCGGTAGATCTCACAACGTCGGGGCCGGCCCGGTGCGAACCATGACCACGCTCCGACATCACCGTTTTCCACGCCAGGAAACATTCGGTTCATAACCTGACTCCCCAATGCCACCCCGGTAGACGTCCGATCATCGCCGATCCGGAAACGTCGCTCGGCAGCATCTCGATCGCCACCCTACGGCACCCGATGGCTAAGGAGCCAACCTGATGGCCAACGAGACAGTCAACGCGGAGACCATCGAGACCCGCCCGCAGGAGAACCGGAAACGGTGGATTGCGCACTGGGAGCCGGAGGACCCCACCTTCTGGCGTACGGTGGGCCGGCCGGTGGCCCGGCGCAACCTCATCTTCTCCATCTTCGCCGAACACATCGGCTTCTCGGTGTGGCTGCTCTGGAGCATCGTGGTGGTGCGGCTGAGCAGCGCCGGGTGGGACCTCAGCGTCAGCCAGACGCTCTGGCTGACCGCCGTACCGAGCGGTGTCGGGGCGTTCCTGCGGCTGCCGTACACCTTCGCGGTGCCGATCTTCGGCGGCCGCAACTGGACGGTCGTCTCCGCCCTGCTGCTGATCATCCCGTGCGCCGGTCTCGCCTGGGCGGTCAACAATCCGGAAATCGGGTACGGCACCCTTCTGATGATCGCCGCGACAGCCGGATTCGGCGGCGGAAACTTCGCATCCAGCATGGCCAACATCTCGTTCTTCTACCCGGAACGGGAAAAGGGCTGGGCGCTCGGCCTGAACGCCGCCGGTGGCAACATCGGCGTCGCGGTGGTGCAGTTCCTGGTGCCGAAGGTGATCGTGCTCGGCGGCGGGCTGGCGCTGTCCCGGGCCGGCCTGATGTACATCCCGCTGGCGGTCATCGCGGCGGTCTGCGCCTACCTCTACATGGACAACCTGGCCGAGGCGAAAGCGGACGTCGAACCGGTCTGGTCGTCGTTGCGCCACCCTGACACCTGGATCATGTCGCTGCTCTACATCGGCACGTTCGGCTCGTTCATCGGCTACTCGGCGGCCTTCCCGACCCTGCTGAACGCGGTGTTCAACCGGCCGGACATCGCGCTCGGCTGGGCGTTCCTCGGCGCCGGGATCGGCTCGGTCGCCCGGCCGCTCGGCGGTCGGCTCTCCGACCGGATGGGCGGCGCCCGGGTGACCGCGGCCAGCTTCGTCGTCCTTGCGGCCGGCGCCTACGCCGCGCTGTGGGCGGTGCAGCAGCAGAACCTCGGCGTCTTCTTCGTCAGCTTCATGGTGCTGTTCGTCGCCACCGGCATCGGCAACGGGTCGACGTACCGGATGATCTCGAAGATCTTCCGGGTGAAGGGTGAGGACCGCGGCGGCTCTGCGGAGACGATGCTGCGGATGCGCCGGGAGGCGGCCGGCGCGCTCGGCATCATCTCGTCGGTCGGCGCGTTCGGCGGCTTCCTGGTGCCGATCTGCTACGCCTGGGCCAAGTCGACGTACGGCAACATCGAGCCGGCGCTGCGCTTCTACGTCGTGCTGTTCGTGGTGATGCTGGCCGTCACCTGGTTCGCCTATCTGCGGCGGGGTTCCCGGATGGCGCAGGCCGGCGTCTAGGATCGGGCGTCGTGCGCGTACTTCTCATCGGTAGCGGCGGACGCGAGCACGCGCTCGCGTCCAGCCTGGCCGCCGACCCCGCCGTCGACCAGTTGATCGCCGCTCCGGGCAATCCGGGCATAGCGGCGGTGGCCGAGCTGCGCCCGGTCACCGCCACCGACCCGCAGGCGGTCGCCGCCCTCGCCGTCGAGGTGGCGGCCGACCTGGTCGTGGTCGGTCCGGAGGCACCGCTGGTCGCCGGGGTCGCCGACGCGGTACGCGCCAAGGGCATCGCCTGCTTCGGGCCGTCCGGCGCGGCCGCCGTACTGGAAGGCTCCAAGAGTTTCGCCAAGGACGTGATGGCCGCCGCCGGGGTGCCGACCGCCCGCGCCGTGACCTGCCGGAACGCCGACGAGGTGGCCGCCGCGCTGGACGCCTGCGGCACCCCGTACGTGGTGAAGAACGACGGGCTGGCCGCCGGCAAGGGGGTGGTGGTGACCGACGACCGCGCCGCCGCCCTCACCCACGCCGACTCCTGCGGGCAGGTGGTGGTCGAGGAGTACCTGGCCGGGCCGGAGGTGTCGCTGTTCGTCGTCACCGACGGCACGGCGGCGGTGCCGCTGCTGCCGGCCCAGGACTTCAAGCGGGTCGGCGTCGGCGACACCGGCCCGAACACCGGCGGCATGGGTGCGTACGCGCCGCTGCCGTGGGCGCCGCCGGACCTGGTCGACCAGGTGATGGCCGAGGTGGTGCACCCGACGCTGACCGAGATGCGCCACCGGGGCACCCCGTTCGCCGGGCTGCTCTACGTCGGGCTGGCGGTCACCGCCGCCGGCCCCCGGGTGATCGAGTTCAACGCCCGGTTCGGCGACCCGGAGACCCAGGTGGTGCTGGCGCTGCTGGAAACCCCGCTGGCCGGCCTGCTGCACGCGGCGGCGACCGGCACGCTCGCCGACCACCCGCCGCTGCGCTGGCGGGACGGGGCAGCGGTGACCGTGGTCCTCGCGTCGGCCGGCTACCCGGCGGCGGCCCGCACCGGCGACGTGATCACCGGTGCCGGGCAGGCCGGGATCAGCCACGCCGGCACCGCCCGCGACGCCACGGGGCAGCTCGTCTCGGCCGGTGGTCGGGTGCTCAGCGCCACCGGAGTCGACGCCGACCTGGCCGGCGCGCGGGACGCCGCGTACCGGCTGCTGGCCGGGGTCGACCTGCCCGGTGGGCACTTCCGGGCGGACATCGCCCTGGCCGCCGCCGAAGGCCGGATCACCCTGCCCTGACCCCGGGTGCCGGATCACCCCGTGCCGGCCGGATAGCGGCCCGCGCGGCGGGTACGCCCCGGCGCATGGGGACGAGCTACCAGGACGTACTGGACAGCCTGAACGAGCTGGACTTTCCCGCCGACAAGGAACAGATCGTCGCGGAGGCGCGGCGGGTCGGCGCCAGCCCCGGCGTGGTACGCGCGTTGCGCGGCCTGCCGCCGGTCGAGTACGCCAACCGGACGGAGGCGGCCCGCTCGGCGCACATCGACGCCGCGCCGGAGCAGGACCCGGCCCAACGGGCGGCGCGGGCGCGGTTCCGGGACCACCAGCGGGTGGCCCAGCATCTGCGCCAGCCGTAAGTGCCGGGGTTCACCAAGTCCGGGCCGGGGGGTCAGCTGCCCGGCGGCCGGGGCAGGTCCCGGGTGACAACCTTGCCGGCGGCGTTGCGCGGCAGCGCCGACAGGAAGATCACATGCCGGGGGACGGCGAACCGGGCGCGGTAGCGGCGCACGTACTCCCGGACCGCCTCGGCGTCGAGCGTCTCCTCCGGGTGCAGCACCAGGTACGCGGCGAGCCGCTGGCCGTACTCCGCGTCGGGCAGGCCGACCACCGCGGCCTCGCGTACCTGCGGTAGCTGGGCCAGCAGGTCGGCGACGTCGGACGGGAAGACGTTCTCCCCGCCGGAGACGATCATGTCGTCGGCCCGGCCGCCGACGAAGAGCAGCCCGTCGGCGTCGACATGGCCGAGGTCGCCGGTGCCGAGCAGCCCGTGCCGGCGTTCGGCCGTGCCGTCGTCGCTGGTGGTGTAGCCGTCGAAGAGCAGCTCGTTGCCGACGAAGATCTGCCCGACCTGCCCGGTCGGCACCGGTTCGCCGTCCGGCCCGAGCACCGCCAGCCGGGTGCCGTACGGCGGCCGGCCGGCCGTGTTCGGTGCCCGGCGCAGGTCGGCCGGAGTGGCGATGGCCGCCCAGGAGACCTCGGTCGACCCGTACAGGTTGTAGAGCACGTCGCCGTACCGGTCCATGAACCGGGTGGCGATGCCGCCGCCGAGCGCCGAGCCGCTGACCGCGACCACCCGCAGCCCGGTCGGCTGCTGCCGAGGCTCCGGTACGTCGTGCAGCAGCCGTTGCAGCATCACCGGTACGGCGAACAACGCGGTGCAGTCGTGCCGGTCGACGGCGGCCAGCGCGGCTGCCGGCTCGAATCGTCGGTGCAGCACCACGGTGGCCCGCAGCGCGAACGCGATCTGCAGGGCGGCGTACCCCCAGGTGTGGAAGACCGGCGTCGCGATCATGATCCGGTCGTGGACCCGCAGCGGGATCCGGTCGATGATCGATGCCAGCGGTCCGAACCCGGTCGGGGTCCGTCGCCGGGCGCCCTTCGGGGTGCCGGTGGTGCCGGAGGTGAGCACGATGATGCGGCCGTCGCGGCGCGGCGGCTCCAGCCGGGTGTCCGTCGGAGCGTCGCGCAGCAGCTGCGCCACCCGGGTCTCGTCGACCCGGACCACCCCGGTGTCGACCTCGACCACCTGCTCGCCGAACTCGCGGTCGTGCAGCAGCACCCGCAGCCGCAGCTCGTCGGCGACGGCGGCGAGCTGCGGCCCGGCCAGCCCGGTGTGCAGCAGTACGGTGTCCGCGCCGAGTAGCCCGGCGGCGACCATCGCGGCCACCATGTCGGGGTGGTTGCGGCAGAGCAGGCCGATCCGGTCCCCGGCGGAAACATCCAGTGCGGTACGTAGCGCCCCGGCCAGCCGCTCGGCGCGGTCGAGCAGCTCCCGGTAGGTCAGCTGTTGTCCGCCGTCGTCGATGAGCGCGACCCGGCGTGGATCGCGGGCGGCGGCCTGGCGCAGTTCGCCGACGAGGGTGAACCCCCAGCGACGCAGTGCGGCGAGTTGGGCGACGGTCCGCACCGGCGAGCCGGGGGTGAGCACCCCGCGTCGGGTCAGCGTGGAAATCAGGAACGGCAGGTCCACCGGCACACACCCCCAGCTGCGGGCGTGACCGGTCGGAGGGATGGTCGACCCCGCTGATACAGGACACGTATCAGGCGGGGTTACGGATCGGTGGTCAGCTCTTGGGGATGTCGAACAGGTTGGGGATCTGGGCGGCGAGTCCGAGATCGCCCTTGGCCTTGAGTTTGCCGGTCATGAACATCATCATCGGGTTCGCCGTGCCGGCGACGACCTTGAGGAAGTCGACCGGTCCGAGGGTCAGGCTCAGCCGCGGTTCGCGCTCGGCGGCCGGGGATACCACGCAGGTGCCGTTGTCGACGACGATCTCGTAGGTGTCGGTGCCGCCGTCCGGCCGGCCGGTGATGTTCCAGTGGATCACCGCGCTGGTGGCGCCGGCCTTCTCCGGACGGAACAGCACGGGCATCCGGTTGAACACCTCGTCGAGGACCTTGCCGCGCAGGTCGCCCTGCATCACCTCGGCGATCTTGGAATGCGGGGTGGTCTTGACCAGCTTGCTGAACTCCTTGGCGTCGATGGACGCGAAGTTGGCCGGGTCGAACTCGGTCATCGCATACCCCTCCAGATCGGAACGTCGGGCCTACCTTAGCGTAATGTTACGCGTCGGTAGGTTCGGCCGGTGGGGCCTGACGCGGACCCCAGCCGCTGCGGGGGCCCGACCACCCGTAGAGTCGGGCGTGCTCAGTCCTCGCCTCGGTAGACGCAGCCGGAGGTGCAGGTTTCCCGGACCGTAACCGCTGACAACGGCAACTGACCGGCAAGTCGCTGCCAGATCCATCGGGCCAGCACTTCGCTCGTCGGGTTCTCCAGCCCGGCGATCTCGTTGAGATAGTGGTGGTCGAGTTGCTCTCGGACCGGTGCGAACGCCTGCTTGAGGTCACCGAAGTCGATCACCCAACCGGTGCGCGCTCCGACCTGGCCACTGACGTGCACGGTGACCCGGTACGAGTGTCCGTGCAGGCGGGCGCACTTGTGGCCTTCGGGTACGTAAGGCAGCCGGTGTGCGGCCTCGAAGGTGAACTCCCGAAAGATCTCCATCAGGCAATCCCAATGTATTTGTGAGTCTGTAAACTCAGACGCCACTGCGGATTCTCTAGGCAGTACCGCACCGCAGCCGCAGTATTGGCGACTCGATCCGGCCCGTCCATCGGCTGCAGCAGAAAATGGCCGAAGTCGAGGTGCTCGAAGCGGGCCGGGTCGGCCTCCGGCTGGGGAAAGACGAGCTTCAGGTCGTCACCCCGGGTGAGTAACACATCCGCGCCGGCCTTGGGACTGACACAGATCCAGTCGATGCCCGCAGGTGCGGGCAGAGTGCCGTTGGTCTCGACCGCGACCTCGAAGCCTGCTTCGTGCAGGGCGGTCACGGCCGCCTCGTCCAGCTGCAACAGTGGTTCGCCGCCGGTGCACACCACATACCGTCGGCTGCGGGGGTGCGCCCGCCCTCGCCAAGCCTCGGCGACGGCGGTGGCCAGCTCGGCGGCGGACGAGAACCGCCCGCCCCCGGTGCCGTCGGTGCCGACGAAGTCGGTATCGCAGAATTGGCAGATCGCACGATGTCGATCGCGTTCCCGCCCGGTCCAGAGGTTGCAACTAGTGAATCGGCAAAATACTGCGGGGCGACCGGCATGCGTACCCTCGCCCTGAAGCGTGTAAAAGATCTCCTTGACCCGGTACACGCCGATCATCCGTCGCCGGAGATGGCAGGATCGATCATGCCGAGCTCGGCGAAACCGCGTTGACGGAGCAGGCAGGAGTCGCAGCTGCCGCAGGCCCTGTCGTCGATCGGGTCGTAGCAGCTGTGAGTCCATGCGAAGTCGACCCCCAGCTCCAGGCCCCGCTGGATGATCGCGGCCTTGGTCAGCCGGATCAGCGGGGTGTGGATGCGCAACCGCTGTTGCCCCTCGACGCCGGCCTTGGTGGCAAGATTGGCCATCGCCTCGTACGCAGCGATGTACTCAGGGCGGCAGTCCGGGTAGCCGCTGTAGTCCAGTGCGTTGACCCCGATGAATATGTCCGACGCGTTCAAGGTCTCCGCCCAGGCCAGCGCGAACGACAGGAAGATCGTGTTGCGTGCCGGTACGTAAGTGACCGGGATGGTGTCGTCCATCTCATCGGGGTTGGTACGGTGCGGTACCGCGAGCGCGTCGTCGGTCAGTGCGGACCCGCCGAAGGCCCGCAGATCGATGTCGGCGACGATGTGTTGGGCCGCGCCGAGCGCCTTCGTCACGCGGGCGGCGGCGTCAAGTTCGACAGTGTGTCGCTGCCCGTACCGAAAACTGAGCGTGTGGGCCCGGTAGCCCTCGTGTATCGCGATCGCGAGCGCCGTCGTGGAGTCGAGGCCGCCGCTGAGCAGCACCACAGCATTCCGCGTCCCTGTCGGCAGGTGCTCCGTCACCTTCCACCCCCGTCCATCGGCACAGGTCTAGCCAGCTGGCAAGCATACCCAGCGTGCCGCCGGAGCCTCGCTCAGGGCCGGCGTTCCGGCCGGGAGCGGAGTCCTCGTATCAGTCCATTCGAGTGGGGTGTTGTTCCGTTGGTGACCAGGGGAATACCCGTTCCTTGCGGGCGGGGAGGAAGCCAAGCGTTGTGGGCGTTCAGGCAGGCCCTTCATCAGGCGGCCGTGGCTCAGCGCCGGTAGGTGCTCGACGCTGCCAGCGCGATGCCGCCCCGGACGTTGAAGTCAACCGTGACCTTGAGAAAGACGGGGTCGAGTGCGGCTACCAGATCATCCCGCATCCTCGTGGCCAGGTGCTCGTGGAAGATGCCTTCATCCCGGAAGGTCTCCAGGTAGAGCTTGAGGCTTTTGGTTTCCACACCCCGGTCACCCGGACGGTAGTCGATCCGGATGGTCGCCCAGTCCGGCTGCCCCGTGATGGGGCAGCGGCAGGTGAACTCCCGGCAGTCGATCGTGATTTCCTGCGAGCTGTCCGTGATCGGAAAGGTGTCGAGTGTCCCGTCAGGCTTGGCCTGCGCCTGCCCGAGCTTAGTCAGCGCCATGGACCGATCATAGGCTCTGCCGTAATGTGTCCATCTTGTCCCTGTTCCCGGCCGCTGCGTGCGGCATGCCCGGTACGTCCACTCGCTGCTGGTGACCCGGGAAGCCGCCCGCACCCGAGGTCATGATCTTGCTAGTTTCGAAGCCGGGTGGCAGCGTCACGTACCGTGGTGCTGCATGGAGATGGAGGCTGCTTGACCCTTCGGTGCCGGCTTGCGGAAACAAGCCTCACACCACCACGAAAGGCGTTGGCTGAAGACCGTCGTCCTGAGCGTGGTTGGAAAGCGCACGGCCGGGATCGCGTCAGGTACGGACGGGGAAGGTCGGAGGTGATTCTCGGGATGAACCTGGGGGAAATTTGCCCACTTCCCCGGTCCGCTCTGGGCGGTGGAGATCCTGAAGAGGGGTGGTGCCAGGATTCCGGGCATTCCCAACGCGGTCGGCCGGGTGGCGCAGACCGCCTTCGTGTACTATGGATCAAGCAATGACGCAATCTGCGGGCGACAGCCGAGTCGACGAGATCGAGCAGGTCATCGTGAAGAGTCGGCGCTACCAGACGGTGGCTTCAGCCACCGTGCGACGTCTGGCCGGAGCAGCTCTCGTCGCGGCTCGCGGCGATGTTCCCGATGCGGTGAAACGCACCAAGCGCGGGCTACATGAGATTTACGGTGCGTTTTTACCGCCCAAGCCGCCCAACTATGCAGCGTTACTCAGGCAGATCGAATCTGCCGTTGACACCGGAGACGACGAAGCGGTACAGGCGGCCCTCCGACGTGCGATGACGGTGCATCTATCCACCCGGGAGCGGCTGCCACACCTGACAGGGTTCTACCAAGAAGTCTTTCGTGAACTGCCCGAGCCGAGTACGGTGCGTGATTTAGCCTGCGGCCTCAGCCCGCTGGCTGTGCCGTGGATGGGCCTACCCGAGCAGGCCGTGTACGTCGCGTCCGACATCGACGCCCGCCTGATCGACTTCGTGGGTTCCGTGCTGACGAGATTGGGTGTAAAACACCGGGTGGGGGTGGCTGACATCCTTGAGGATCGCGCTCGCGAGCCGATCGATGTCACACTGCTGCTGAAGACGTTGCCCTGCCTGGAAACTCAGCGCAGGGGATCCGGTTGGGAAGCGATCGACCTCGTCAACTCGCCGATCATCGTGGCTACCTTTCCGACCAGATCTCTCGGTCAGCGGTCGAAAGGGATGTTCCAGACCTATTCGCGGAACTTTGAGTCGCAGGTCCGGGAGCGGTCATACAGCTTCCGGCAACTGGAAATTGGCAACGAGCTGGTCTACATCATTCAGAAGTAGCTTTCGCTGAGCCTTCAGAAGAACTGGAACGAGCGGAGTCGCGGCTCAGGGAGGACTGAGACCACCTGGTCTCACCCCTTGTGGATCGCTATCAGCTCCTCCGACGCCAGGCTGGCCCGTGAAATGCGCCAACCCCGATCGCGGGCCAGCTCGGCGAGCTCCTCGACATGTCGAGACACGAAGACCGCAGCTCGACCGTTCATGGCCCGGGTGGGGAACGAAACCACCACGTCGCGGCAGTCCAGTCGGTCGATCAGCGCCTGCCCGGCACCAGTACGGCGTCCCTCCATGCAGTGGTACGTCTTGAGCAGTAGCGCCAGGTCGGCGCTCACCTGCCGGCCGTCGGCGAGCACATCCTCGTGCTGGACCTCGCAGTCCGGGTAGGCTCGTGCCAGAAATGCGTTGCCCAACCCTACCAACGACGCGTTGAAGTCGTAGCCGACGTACCGGGCCTCGCTGACCTGCCTCAACCAGGGCAGGGTGAACGGGTTCAGCGCGCACGCGAGGTCCGCCACCGTCCGTGGCGGCGGTACCAGTCCGAACAGGACGGGGTAGAAGTCGTCGAGGTCGGGCAGACGCTCGGCGGTGGAGAAGTGGCCGCCCAGCATCTGCCGGCACCAGTCCCGCCGGCCCTGGGGATCGTCGAGATCGGCTCGGTCGACCGCCCGTCGTAGCGCCGGTGGCCGGGCGGTGAGCAGATGCAACGCAGCCACTTTGTGCAACCGGGCCCGGACCCGCCGTTCCAGCTCGGCCGGGTCGCCAGTGCCCCGCCCTTCCCGCCGTACCAGGTCGACAATGGTCTCCGGGTGGATGTCGCGGTATTTGGCGGCCGAGGTGATCCGGGCGATCACCTTGTGGACGGCGGGAGGTTCGGCGGTTCGTGCTGGGGACGCGGCGATGCCCGGCGGGTGGGCACCTGCTGGTCGCAGCCTGGCCAGTGGTTGGTCGTGGTCCGGCGCCCGGTCCGGTGGAGGTGCGGTCACCGGCCGGTCATCCCTGCCCGCCCGGCTCGGGTGCGGCGGATCCGGCAAGCTGGCCGGACCGGATCATCTCCAGCAGGCGGGTGTAGAAGCGAAGATTGTGCAGGGTGGCGAGCCGGTCCGCCAGTCCGTCCTTCACCCGGAACAGGTGGTGCAGATAGCTGCGGCTGTACCGCTGGCAGGTCGGACAGTCGCAGGTCGGGCAGATCGGCTGGTCCTTGCGGGAATTCTCCTCGTCGAGGATGTAGATGTTCTGGTAGAAGCTCCGATCCGGAGTGAGCTGCCGGCTGGCGATATCAGGTTTGAACGCGTAAAGGCGGCCATGCCGGGCATCCCGGGTCGGGATCGTGCAGTCGAAGATCCATCGAGTGTCGAGTCCGCAGAGGGAGACCAGATGCTCGGGCCGGCCGACTCCGAGGGCGAACAGCGGCGCGTCGGGTGGAGTGATCCGGGCGAGCAGGGCGAACATGTCGCGCTCCAACTCGCCAGCGGAGTTCAGCGGCCAGCCGCCGAATCCGAACCCCTGCGCCCCCGACTCGACGAGGGCGTCGACGCAGCGTTGGCGCAGCGTCGGATCGGTACCGCCCTGGACCACCCCGACCAACAGGGGCGGCTCCGATGTCCGGCGCTGCCGACACTGGAGGTCGTACGCCTGTCGGGCCTGCCGGAACCAGCGGATCGTGCGCTCGGTGGAAGCGAGCTGCTGAGCCGGGGAGTCCTCCGGGCCGGTGCAGTCATCGAGGGCGATCACCACGTCGGATCGGAGGCCGAACTGCCATTCGATGACCTTCTCGGGGGTGAGCACGATCTTCTTCGTGTCCGGTGACTCTTGGAAAGTCACCCCGTTCGATCGGATTGACCCAATTTGTCCCCGTTTGCGGATCAGGGAGAGGATCTGAAACCCGCCGGAATCTGAGACGATCACACCGTCCCAGGCCATGAAGTGGTGTAGCCCGCCGGCCCGTCGGACGGCCTGGAGCCCGGGGCGCTGCGCCAGGTGCATGGCGTTCACCATCACCGCCTGGATTCCCACTGTTGCCAGATCACGGCTGTCGACCGCGCGGACCGAGGCCCGTGTGCCGTCGGGCAGGAAGGTCGGCAGAACGATCGAACCGTGCCCGGTCTCCAGCCGGTGCCCGGCCTGCAATCGGTGCCCAGCGGGAGCGGCAGGGTCTGCGGAAATCATCAGGTCGCAGCTCCTCGACGGCGGCAGACGGCTTCCCCACGATACGCGACCCGCCGGACGCCATCTCGGTCGCCGCCCGGACGGGCGGCTGACTGGTAGGTCTTGACCGGGCTGTCCTTGCCGGACCGGCATATGTCCTTCTCGGACATGCACGTGCAGGGGCTCGAACGCTACCACTGTCCGGCGGCATTTTCCTGGCCGGCCCTACGGTGAATCCTGCTGAACAGCATTTCCTTATGGTCCGATCATGGACTGGCGTTCCGGTCGCCAGATGGCAGCCGGGCTCAACCGACTCTCATCACCCTGATGTGCAGCTGAATCCGGATTCGCTCTGGTCGGTCAACACAAGGGTGACCATTGGCCGTGGAGCATCTACTCGGTCGGCGGCTGATACGAAAGTGCCTGCGGCGGGTGGACGTCGCCGGTCCGTCGCGTCCCGGGGCCGAGTAGTCCGCCGGCGGCGAACCGCAGGGCGGCACCAACCAGGATCGCCAGAAGGCCGCTGACAACGAGCGGACCCAGCGTGCGCCCAGTGACCGGAAGGCCGTCATCCGATGTGCCGTCGCCCGGTTCCTCGCTCACCGGCGGTCCTTCCCCGACATACCGGAATGCGATCTCGTTGGAGGTGCCGACCGGGGTGCGTACGGAAATCGTCGTCGTGCCGGCCTCACAGGCGGGAGTCGGGAAGGTCAACACGTTGAATGCGCCACTGACCGTGACGACCTCCGGCCCGAGCGTCTGGCCGCAGATTGTCACCCGGGTCTGCCCGGGAACGAAGCCAGTGCCGCTGACCGTCGCCGTGGTGCCGCCGGCGGCGGTTCCTTCACCGGGGTTGACCGAGTCGATCCAGGGCGTGGCATCGCTGTGATACGTGGAGTCGGTGAGCGTGTCGATACCCGCAGGTCCTGGTGATGTCGGATCGGTCGGCGGTGTCGGCCGCACGCACGCTGCCTCGGCGACGGTCACCGTGCCGGCCGGAACCGTGACCGAGCCATCGGCCGTGTCGCCGGCGATCTCGAAGGTCGCCGTGGCGGCGGTGGCGGCGGTGACGCGGGTGCCGAGCTCGCGGATCTCGGTTCCGGTGACGCTCGCGGTCAGCCGCGCGCCGGTCAGCCCGGTAACCGGCAGCGGCCGGCTCGACGTGATCGGTGACCCTTCGACAGGCAGGCTGACGGCTGCACCGAACACGGTCAGCCCGTCGAGCGCCGTCTCCACCGCCGCCCGCCGGTCCGCTCCACAGCTCACCGAGGCGGAAGCCGCGGTCACCGTCAGTGCGGGTACGCCGAGAACACTGACGGCCAGGTCGCTGACCGTGCCGGACCCGGTGCTGTGGTACGGCCATCTGGTGACGGACACCTCCTCGACCGTCCCGCTGGCCGACACACCGACGGCCGTCGGCAGGACGACCTCGATCGCGGGTCCGCTGTCGGTGCCGGGCTTCGGCGGGGCGGTGGCGCTGCCGACGATGGCGTCCGCGTCGATCACGGTGGTGCCGAGAATGTCTGCGGCGAGGTCGAATCGGACGCCGACGGCGTGCCCGTCACCTTCCGTTGCCGTGACGGGCCCGGACACGGACAGGCTGGCGAGCGCTCCGGCCAGGGCTGCGACGGTGAGCATGGATGTATTGCGGCGTGTGGTGGTACGCACAGTTCCTCGTCTCGGACTTCGGCATCACACCGCGCCAGGTGGGGATACGACTCGCACTGGCGGGCAGGAGCAGGAGTGGTGTGGCCGGAAGAATTCGGCAACGACAGGCTGAACGAGAGAAAATGCGACCAGTTACGCAATTATCGCTAGATTGGCCATATCGGTCAGATCGTGACCGACTGCCAGGGTGCTGGTGCAGCTACGGAGCACGAGGAACGCCGAGAGGGTCAGCGGTCCGCCGGTGCTCGCCGGCTGCCCGGCAGTGCCGGCAGGTCGGCATGTCAGACTGCCGTACGTGACATCGCGTCCGCAGATTCCCAACGTGCTCGCCGCCCGGTACGCCTCCGTCGAGCTTGCCGCTCTCTGGTCCCCGCAGGAGAAGATCCGGCTGGAGCGCAAACTCTGGCTCGCCGTCCTGCGCGCCCAGCGCGACCTCGGCATCGCCGTGCCGGACGGGGTGATCGACGCGTACGAGCGGGTCGTCGACCAGGTCGACCTGGCCGCCATCGCCGAGCGCGAGCGGATCACCCGGCACGACGTCAAGGCCCGGATCGAGGAGTTCAGCGCGCTCGCCGGCCACGAGCACATCCACAAAGGGATGACTTCCCGGGACCTGACTGAGAACGTCGAACAGCTACAGATCCGGGCATCGCTGGAGCTGATCCGCGACCGGGTCGTCAGCACCCTGGCCCGGCTGGCCCGGCTCGCCGTCGAGCACACCGATCTGGTCCTCGTCGGCCGCTCACACAACGTCGCCGCCCAGGCCACCACGCTGGGCAAGCGGTTCGCGTCGGCGGCCGAGGAGCTGCTCATCGCGTACGAACGGTTGACCGACCTGATCGACCGCTACCCGCTGCGCGGCGTCAAGGGGCCGGTCGGCACCGCCGCCGACCAGCTGGACCTCTTCGACGGTGACGCCGCCAAGGTCGCCGAGCTGGAGCGTCGGGTCGCCGGTCACCTCGGCTTCCGGCGGGTGCTGGACAGCGTCGGCCAGGTCTACCCCCGATCCCTCGACCTGGACGTGCTCTCCGCCCTGGCCCAGGTCGCCGCCGCCCCGTCCTCGCTGGCCACCACCATCCGGCTGATGGTCGGCCACGAGCTGGTCACCGAGGGCTTTCGGCCCGGGCAGGTCGGCTCCAGCGCCATGCCGCACAAGATGAACACCCGCTCCAGCGAGCGGGTGAACGGGCTGGCCGTGGTGATCCGGGGCTACCTGTCGATGGTGGGCGAGCTCGCTGGCGACCAGTGGAACGAGGGCGACGTCTCGTGCTCGGTGGTACGTCGGGTGGCGCTGCCGGACGCGTTCTTCGCCGCCGACGGGCTGTTCCAGACCTTCCTCACCGTGCTTGACGAGTTCGGCGCGTACCCGGCGGTGGTCGCCCGGGAACTCGACCGCTATCTGCCCTTCCTGGCCACCACCCGGATTCTCGTCGCGGCGGTGCGTGGCGGCGTCGGCCGGGAGACAGCGCACGAGGTGATCAAGGAGCACGCGGTCGCGGTGGCGCTGGCCATGCGGGAGCAGGGTGCCGCCGACAACGACCTGTTCGACCGGCTCGCCGCCGACGGGCGGCTCGGGTTGAGCCGGGACGAGATCGCCCTGGTGGTCGCCGACCGGGCTGGCTTCGTCGGCGCCGCGCCGTCGCAGGTGCGGGCGGTGGCGGCCCGGGTGGCCGCGGTGGTCGCCGACCACCCGGTGGCCGCCGCCTACCAACCGGCCCCGATCCTGTAGAGCTAGCTGCTGCCGGCCCCGATTCGGTGGACCTATCTGCCGCCGGAGCCGGCCGAGCCGCTGGTGTCGTTGCCGGCGCTGGCGTCGGAGTGACTCGCGTCGACCTTGAACTGCTTCGAGTCGTCGCCGGCGTCGGGCCGGAGCTGCAGCACCACGGCGGCCGTCCCGTACGCGCAGAGCTCCATGTGGGTGCTGCCCACCTGCCGGGTGTCGAACCGCATTCCGATGACGGCGTTCGCGCCCTTCTTCTTGGCGGCATCGCCCAGCTTGCCGATGATCTCGGTCCGGTACTTGGTGAGGCTGGCCGGTCCGCCCGGGTCGGACTTGCCGCCCCGCAGCGCCTTGACGCCTTCCTTGAAGGGGTTGATCGAGCGGACCACGGAGGTGACCACCTCACCCAGCACGATCCGGATCTCGTATCCCGGTAGATCGTTCGTCGTCACGATCAGCACGGAACCGATGCTATGAGTGATGGTGTGCCCTGCTCGCGGGCATTGGTGGGGCCTGCGCCATCCGTCAAACGGCACAGCGCGGCCACTTGGTACCTCAGCGGAGCCCGCGCCAGCTAACGGTCAGCGGACACCCGCTGGGCAGGCACTAGTCAACTGCCGGGAATAGAGGATCCACGGCCGCGGAGCGACGGCCCTCCTCGCCAACGAAACGGCAGTTCATCCGTTTCTTGGCTGGTTGGGGCTACTGGGCGGTTCTTGGGCACTCCTGCCAGGATTGCCGCCGTGTCCGACTACGACTACGCGTACCGCGGGCTCTCCCGCCTCCAGGGAGATGCAGGCCGGCTGACCATGCTGCTGGAGACATCCGGCGGGGTGACCCCCGAGGGCCCGGTGACGCATCCGCAGCTGTTCACAGGTTTCCTTACCGCCCCCGTCGCTGCCGCGACCGCGTTCCTCGTCGTCGCCGACGTGGCGGCGACGCGTTACTACCGGCCACAGCTCGCCGCCTCGCTGGACCCGGTGGTCACGGCCAACGGCGACCGGCTGCGGATCGAGTCCTTCTCCGGATGCTGCGGGGTCTACGCCCGCCTCGACATCCTCGACGACGGCCTGGACGGCGAGGTGATCCGGCACGGCACCACCAACGTCGACGTCAACTCGGATTTCCGCCGAGCGCTCAACCGGGTCGGTGCTGCCACGCCGCTGCACCTGCTCGTCGGGGCGGACGAGGTTGCCGTCACGACGCTCGACGGGCGGTACGTGGAGAAGCAGGTACCCCTGCCGTCGCGGTGGGTGCGCGGCTTCGCCGAGGCGCAGGTGCTGGCCACCGGGCTGAGCCTGCGGGCGGAGGTGTCGCCGGCGGACGCGGAGGCGGTCCTGCGGGCAGCGCCACGCCCTACCACCCGGTCAGTCATCGGCACCACGCACTGGGTGAGCGTGACCGGCCGCGGCCTGCGCCCGGCCACCCGCCCCGGACCGGGCACGATCGGCCTGCCCGGCGTCGAGCGGCTGACCACGCTGTGGCCGGTCCTGCCGTACGCGGACGCCGTCCGGATCTACGCCCCAGCCGACGGGACCCTCGGGCCCGTCGCGTGGGAGGCACGGCTGCCGGGGATGCGGCTGACCTTGATGCTCTCGCCGGCGGCGGCACGGGGCTTCTCCGGCGAGGGCGGGGTGCTCGACGATCTGGCCACTTCGACGGCGACCGAGGACGCCGCCCTGGTGTCCGCGCTGCTGGCCTGGGACCCGACGATCGATGTCGACCAGCTGGCCCGGATGGCGGACCTGCCGTCACACCGGGTCCGGGCAGCCCTGACCACCCTGGGCACGGCAGGTCAGGTCGGCTATGACCTCGCCGAGCAGTCGCACTTCCACCGCGACCTGCCGTACCGGCCGCAGCAGGTCGAAAGGTTCAATCCGCGGCTGCGGGCAGCGCGCAAGCTGGTCGCAGCCGGTGCCGTCACGATCGCCGACGGGTTGGCGACCGTCGGTACGGGCAAGGAGATCCACACCGTACGGTTCGGTGCCGCCGGCTGGGTGAGCTGCACCTGCCTCTGGTGGGCGAAGTACCAGGGCGGACGAGGGCCGTGCAAGCACGTGCTCGCCGCCCGTATCACCACGAACTCGATGTGAGGCTACAGTGGACATGATGGACCGGATCGTCGCTGGTGACGTGGCCGGGGTGGGCCGGGCGATGAGCAAGCTAACCCCGGCACGGCGCGCCGGACACGCCGAGACGCTCGCCGAGTTCCGGACGGCACTGCTGTGTCACAAGTGGGAGGAACTGCCTCAGCCGGAGCGGTTCGGGCGCCTCGCCGCCGAATTCGCCGCGCAACCCGACCCCGGCACAGCCGGAAAATGGCTCACCCGGATGGAGAACCACTACTGCCAGAAGGCTGACATCAGTTGGGAGGACGACAAGAACAAGACCGCTGGGCCGCACCGGTGGGTGGTCGAGGTGGTCGACCACTGGACGGCCGAGCAGCAGGCCGAGCTGGTCGCCGCGATCGACAGTGCAAGGAAACTCTTCCCGCTTGCCGACTACCTGATCCGGCGCACCGGCTGCCCCCCGCCGACCTCCCGCTCGTTCCTCCTCAACTGGCTCTCAGCCCGGTGGTACGGCGGGGACCCGGATCTGGTCCCCAACCCGCCCGGCATGACGTTCGGAGAGCGGGTGCGAAACGACCCGCTCGCCCCGATCCTGTTGCCTATCGCCCGAACGAACCCAGACAAATACATGTCGGACTCTGCACAGGCCGAACTGATCGAGGCTGGCCTGATCAGCGGCGACCACGTCGTCGACCTCGTCTTCCGCCGAGTGGACTGGGGCCATCTCTGCTCGCCGCGAGGGGACAAGGCGCTGGTGCGGTTGATCGCTGATGATCCGCGGTGGCGTGCCCTGGCGGCGGAGTACTGGTCGACGAGGCTGCAGGGGTGGCTGGAGCGGGTCCGGCAGACGAGCGAACGCAGGGAGCTGCGGAGCTGCCTCGAGATGATCAACGACCTACCCCCCGCCTTGGCGCAACATGCGGCCGTCGGCCGTGACTATCTCATGTTGTTGGACCTGTGGGTGCCGGTGGCCGAGTACGCCCGGGTCCGCCTCGCCGAGCTTGACGAGGCCGGCCTGATCGAGCCGGAGCTGGTCACCGAAACGACCCGACGACTCCTTCGTCGAGCGGACAAGAAGCTCATCCGGGCGCACCTGACGTGGCTCGACCGGACAGCGCGACGAGACCCGGCACGAGCCGGCCAGCTGGTGCGATCGGCAGCTCTGGCGTTCGGACATCCGGACATCGCCGTGCAGGAGCAGGCGCTCAAGATGATCGCCCGGCATCTGGATGCTGCCTCGGCGGCGGAGCAGGTTGGTGCCGACGAACCCATCAGGGCTGTCCTGCAGGCGGCGGCGGACCGGCTGACACCTGCACTGTCGGCGCAGGCCGCTGACCTGTTCGGACCGGTGGCGCGGCGCGACGAGCCGTACGTCGAGACGCTGCCGCTGGTCCGCGCGCCCGCCGCGGTGCCGGAACCGCTCGGCACGCCCGCCGAGGTCGCCGAGCAGGTGGCCGCTGTGCTGGCCGGCAGCCAGGACATCGTGCTGTTCGAGCAGGCGCTCGACGGACTCGTCCGTCATTCGGTGCACGACCGGGCCGGACTCGCCGCGGCGCTGGTTCCCGTCGTGCGGCGGGTACCGGGACGGCCCAGTGACTGCACACCCGTACACCTGTGGGTCGTCGTCCAGGCGGTGACCGGAGCGGTGCCGGACGACGACTGGCTCGTTGCGCGCTGCTGCTGTTGCCGCGGCGAGTTCTCGCCCCCAGGTCAGCTGCTCGCCACACGTATTCGGGAGGCCGCCGTGGCGGTACGCGCCGGCGACCTTCCGTACCTGCTGGCGGTCCCGACCGACGCCACCGGAGCCCTCGACGCGGCGGTACTCGTGGAGCGCCTGACGGGGTATGCCGAGCGTGGCATCGCCGCGCGATCGGCCGATCTTGGTCAGGCCCTGCTGCGGGTCATTCCCACCACCGATGAGCGGATCATCGATGCGGCCGACAGGCTGCCGGGCGACGCCGGTCGCCAGCTGTCCAGCTGGCTACGGGCCGGCGGCTACCCGCATCAGCCGTCGACACCGGACGACTGGGACAAAATCGGTGCCTTCGACATCGTGCACAAGTTGATCGACCTGCCCGGGGCCGTGACCGATCTACAACTGCCGGCCGACGCCGAGCGGCTCTTCCGTACCGGCACGAGGTGGGATCGGCAGTGCCGCAACCAGTTGGCGGCCTGGGTGGCCACGTTGCCGCACCACCGGGACAGGGTGGCGAACTGCTACTACGACTACAGCGCTCGTGAGCCCTACACGGAGCGGGACAGGCGGGCCTGGATGCGTCTGCTTCCGCAATTGGCCGAGTCGGGCGGCCCGGCCGATTTCGCCCTGCATCTCAGACTCGCGCTGGCCATGGACGCCGACCGTCCTCGGGAACGCGCGGCGGCGATCGACGCGACCCTGGTCCTGGCTGCCCGTGGTGACCTCAACGGCGAACTGCTCGGCCGGCAGATCGTGAAGCTTGGTCCCGAGGGGTATTCGTTTGTGACCCTCAGCCGGGCAATCGAGACTCTGGGGGAGATGGCCGCTACCGGTGCGTACGCCACGGTGTGGTCGGTGTGTCGAGGCGCGCTCCCCGGCCTGCTCGAAGGCGAACCGGTGGCGCGGGGGGTAGGGAAGTTGCTGACCCTTGCGGTGGAGTGCGTGCTGCGGTGCGGGGCGAGCGGCGAGATTCCGCAGGTGACCACCGTGGCGGCGCGTCGTGGGTCGAGCGAGCTGGTCAAGAGCGCCCGAGCGCTGGTGGCGGCGCTCGCCGGCACCCGTCGGTAGCGACCGGATGCCGCACAGCCGGTGAGAGCAGGGCGGCGCGGACTCCGTGATCAGTCCACGGGGTCCGCGCCGTCGCGCGCCAGAACCAGTCGGTCCCAGACCAGGTTCAGCTCGGGGTCAGACGCCGGTCACCGACCGGATCCAGGACCGGTTGTACGCGACACTGCCATAGTTCTGGATGTTGACGCCGTTGGCGGTCGACGCCACCCCGACCTGCTGGCCGTTGTAGAACTGCGGGCCGCCGGAGTCGCCCCGCCAGGCGTTGCCGTTGATCCGGGTGCTGCGGATCGCCCGGCCGCCGTACGCGTCGCTGACGCTGGTGCTGGTCACCTGGACCGAGGCGGTCTTCAGCTGGGTCGACGCGCCGCAGCCGCTGTAGCAGGTCATGCCCCAGCCGTAGATGCTGTTGGTCGAGCCGACCGGCGGGTAGCTGCTGGACAGCGTCACATAGCTGGTGCTGACCGGGCTGGAGAAGTAGAGCAGCGCCAGGTCGTAGCGGCCGTACGCGGAGCTGATCGTACGGGTGACGCCGCCGGAGGAGCGGTAGACGCTGCCGATCCGGACCGACATGGAGCCGCTGACACAGTGCCGCGCGGTGAGCACCCAGTTGGCGGCGATGATCGTGCCGGAACAGGTGAACGAGCCGTTGCTGAAGACCGCGGCGGCCCACGGGGCAGACGACACCGTCCCGCCGCCGATGATCTCTTCCGGTGCGGCCGTCGCCGCGGTCGGCGTGGCCAGCAGGCCGATCAGGGTGGTGGCTACTGCTGCCGCAGCCAGGCGAACACGCATGGGTGGGCTCCTTCCGAGGGGGCGACCCGGGGTACGGGTGGTGAGCCACGCCGCCGGACCTGTTATCCGGCGGCAGAGTGTTACAGCGTCCGTCCGACGGTCGTCATCGGGCGTTTGACGAATGACGTTAAGCCCTACGGCGGTCATCTACAAGAATCAAATTGAAGTCATACGATGCGTTGATGCCCCGCAGTGGCGTCCCGCGCTCTCGATCCCGCGCTGCGTCCGGTGGCGGTCGCCAACGGGGGTGCGGCAGGCCGTTCGTGGGCGTTCGGTCTGCCCAGTGAGCCGGTCCGTCGGCGGTGGCCGATGTCGTCGTTATCGGTTCGTGGCTGATTTGTGGCCCGATCACCGATTCGGCTCTTCGACCGCCGGTGCGTCGCACCCGGTGCCACCAGGTAGGCTGAGCGGTGCGCGGCCCGTTCGAGGCCGGCACCCCCAACGCGTACACGGTCAGGAGTGCCACGTGGCTCGCGTCGTCGTCGACGTCATGCTCAAGCCGGAAATTCTCGATCCCCAGGGCCAGGCTGTCGCGAACGCGCTGCCGAGACTCGGTGTCAGCGACGTCTCGGCGGTGCGGATCGGCCGACGGATCGAGATCGAGTTCGCCGGCGAGCCCGACCTGGATCGGGCCCGTGAGATCGCGGACAAGTTGCTGGCCAACCCGGTCATCGAGGACTACCAGGTCCGGGTGGCCGAGCAGCCTGAGACAGCCGGTGATCCATCATGAGTGCCCGGATCGGGGTGGTCACCTTCCCGGGCTCGCTCGACGACGGCGACGCCGCCCGCGCGGTGCGGCTCGCCGGTGGGGAGCCGGTCCGACTGTGGCACGGCGACGCCGATCTGCGCGGCGTCGAGGCGGTGGTGCTACCCGGTGGCTTCTCGTACGGCGACTATCTGCGCTGCGGAGCCATCGCCCGGTTCGCCCCGGTCATGCAGTCGATCGTCGCTGCTGCCGGTGACGGCCTACCGGTGCTCGGCATCTGCAACGGCTTCCAGATCCTCTGCGAGGCCCACCTGCTGCCCGGCGCGCTCACCCGCAACCAGCACCTGCACTTCCGCAACCGGGACCAGATGCTCCGCGTCGAGACCGCCGGGACCGCGTTCACCAACGCGTTCTCTCCGAAGCAGGAGATCCTCGTCCCGCTCAAGAGCGGCGAAGGCTGCTACGTGGCCGACGAACAGACCCTTGACGAGTTGGAGTCGACCGGCCGGGTGGTGGCCCGCTACGTCGGCGGCAACCCCAACGGTTCGCTGCGGGACATCGCTGGCATCACCAACCCCACCGGCAACGTCGTCGGGCTGATGCCCCACCCGGAACACGCCGTCGAGGACCTGACCGGTCCGTCCCGGGACGGGCTGGGCTTCTTCACCTCCATCCTCAAGCACCTCGCGGGAGTGCCGGCATGACCACCCAGTCGGAGGCGGCGGCCGCCGCCGGCCCGGCAGAGACCAACCTCGGGGTGCAGGGTGAACGATACGCCGATGGCCCGGACACCGTCGAACGCGCCACCGACACCCCTGGTGAGCTGCAGCCGTACACCGAGCTGGGGCTGCGTGACGACGAGTACGAGCGGATCCAACAGATCCTCGGCCGCCGGCCGACCCAGTCCGAGCTCGCCATGTACTCGATCATGTGGAGCGAACACTGCTCCTACAAGTCGAGCAAGGTGCATCTGCGGCAGTTCAGCGAGAAGGCTCCGGCCAGTGACCTGATGCTCGCCGGCATCGGGGAGAACGCCGGCGTCATCCGGGTCTCCGACACCCTCGCCGTCACCTTCAAGGTCGAGTCGCACAACCACCCCAGCTTCGTCGAGCCGTACCAGGGGGCGGCCACCGGCGTCGGCGGCATCGTCCGCGACATCCTCGCCATGGGCGCCCGCCCGGTCGCCGTGATGGACCCGCTGCGGTTCGGCGCCGCCGACCACCCCGACACGGCCCGGGTGCTGCCCGGCGTCGTCGCCGGGGTCGGCGGCTACGGCAACTGCCTGGGCCTGCCCAACATCGGCGGCGAGGTCGTGTTCGACCCCTGCTACCAGGGAAACCCGCTGGTCAACGCGCTCTGCCTCGGCGTACTGCCGGTCGACCGGCTGCAGAACAAGGCCGCCGCCGGAGCCGGCAACGTCGTGGTGCTGATGGGTGCCAAGACCGGCCGGGACGGCATCGGCGGGGTGTCGGTGCTGGCCAGCGCCACCTTCGACGACGCCAGCCAGCAGCGCCGCCCGTCGGTACAGGTCGGCGACCCGTTCATGGAGAAGCTGCTGATCGAGTCGTGCCTGGAGCTGTACGACGCCGGGCTGGTCGTCGGCATCCAGGACCTCGGCGGCGCCGGTTTGACCTGCGCGCTCACCGAGACCGCCGCCGCTGCCGGCACCGGCATGCGGGTCTGGCTGGAGCGGGTCCCGCTGCGTGAGCCGTCGATGGAGCCGCACGAGATCCTGGCCAGCGAGTCGCAGGAACGGATGCTGCTGATCGTCGAGCCGGCGCAGCTCGACGCGGTGCTCGCCACCGCCGAGAAGTGGGGCGTGCTGGCCACCGCGATCGGTGAGGTCACCCCGACCGAGCCGGACGGTCGGCCCGGGCGGCTGGTGATCACCTGGCGTGACCACGTGGTGGTCGACGTTCCACCGGGGTCGCTGGCCGACGACGGCCCGGTCTACGCCCGGCCGATGCGCGAGCCGGCGGACCTGATCCTGCTGCAGGCCGACCGGGCGGAGACGCTGCCCCGCCCCGGCTCCCCGGACGAGCTGCGGGAAACCCTGCTGCGGATGATCGCCTCGCCGAACCTGTGCGACCGCAGCTGGGTGACCGAGCAGTACGACCGGTACGTGCTGGGCAACACCGTGCTGGCCCAGCCCGAGGACGCCGGGGTCATCCGGATCGACGAGCAGAGCGGGCTCGGCGTCGCCCTGTCGGTCGACGGCAACGGACGGTACGCCCGGCTTGACCCGTACCAGGGGGCGAAGCTCGCGCTTGCCGAGTCGTACCGCAATGTGGCGGTGACCGGTGCCCGCCCGGTGGCGGTCACGAACTGCCTCAACTTCGGCTCCCCCGAGGACCCGAGCGTGATGTGGCAGTTCGCCGAGGCGGTTCGCGGCCTCGCCGACGGCTGCGCCGAGCTAGGTATCCCGGTGACCGGCGGCAATGTCAGCTTCTACAACCAGACCGGTGCCGCCGCGATCCACCCCACCCCGGTGGTCGGTGTGCTCGGGGTGCTCGACGACGTGGCGCAGCGCGTCCCGATGGGCTTCGTGCCGCCGTCACACAGCGACGGTGACCTGATCATGCTGCTCGGCGAGACCGAGCTGGAACTCTCCGGATCGGAATGGGCCTGGGTCACCCACCGGCACCTCGGCGGTACGCCGCCCAAGGTCGACCTGGACCGGGAGCGGGTGCTGGCCACCGTGATCGCTGAGGCGGCCCGGGTGGGGCACATCACCTCGGCCCACGACCTCTCCGACGGAGGGCTCGCCCAGGCACTGGTCGAGGCGTGCCTGCGCCGGTCGATCGGGGCGCGGATCGCGTTGCCGCCGGAGTTCAGCGACGGCTCTATGCCGTTCGTGTTCCTGTTCAGCGAGTCGGCGGGGCGGGCCATGGTGGCCGTGCCGCGCGGGCACGAGAAGGCGTTCACCGCGCTCTGCGTGGAGCACGGACTGCCCTGGACCATGATCGGGGTGACCGATCCGGCGGCCCGCCTGTTGGAGGTCCGCGATCAGTTCAGCGTCGGTCTGGACGAGCTGCGTGGCGCGCACACCGGCACCCTGCCGGCGCTGTTCAGCGCGGTAGGGCCGCGCAACGTGCCGGCGGACCCGCAGGATCCGGACGCAGTCGGGATCCTGGCCAGTGACGCGGTTGCGGTCGACGCCCCGGCCGGTACGCCGGAGCACATCCCGGCGACCGTGGACGTCGACCCGGACAGCGACGAGGCTGACGCGGTGAGCGAGCCTGCTGCGGTGACCGAGCGGGAAACGGAAGCAGTCACCGACAGCGACACGGTGGCCGACGACGATGCGGCCGACGACGAGGCGGCCGACGGCGACGCGGCTCAGCCGGTGGACCGCCCCGATCCGTCCGCCAGCAAGCCGAAGAACCAGAGCTGACCGGGCGGACGACAAGCTGACCGAGCGATGATGGGCCGGACCCCGCTAGGGTCCGGCCCATCTCATTGATGTCGCGTCGATCGGCCGTCAGTCGTCGAGCCAGTCGAGGGAACGTCGCTCACCCCGGTTGCCTGCCTGCGGCGTGGCACCATGCCGCGGCTGGTCCCCGGGCGGCTGCTCACCGCCGTACGGCTGCTGGTCGTAGGGCTGCTGTCCGTACGGCATCTGCTGGTCGTAGCCACCCCGTTGGTCCGGGACGCGGCGGTCGTCGTAGCCGCCGCCCTGGTCGTAGCCGCCACCGGTTGGGGCACCGTACCCGCCTGGTTCCCGGCCGGACTCGTAGCCCGCCGACCCGTAGCCCTGGTCGGAGCCGTAGCCGCTGCCCCGGTCGCCACCGTAGCCACCGGCCGGGTAGCCCGCGTCCGGGTAGCCACCGGCCTGGGGCTGACTTTCCCCGTAGCTTCCGCCGTAGCCGGCACTTGTGCCGTAACCACCGCCCTCCGGCCCGTAACCGGGGCTGCCGCCCCGGTAGCCGGGCTGCGGCGGCTCCGGACCACGCGGTGGTGGCGGCACGTCGCCGCGCCCCTGATCCGGGCCGGGGTAACCGGCGGATTCGTACGGTGGGCCGGACTGCCCGTAGCCGCCCGGCTCGTAGCGCCCGGTCGGCTCGTCGTAACGATCGGCGCCGTACCCGCCGGCGGGGGAGTCCGCTCCGTAGCTGCCGCCGGAGTAGCCCGCGCCGCCGGCGTCGCCGTAGCTCCGGCTACTGCGGTAGCCGCCGGCCTCGTCGGCTGGCGGCCGACCGGCCGGCTCGCCGTACTGACCGGGTGCCGGCGGGGTGCCGTAGGTGCCGGGTGCCCCGGACGACGGGGCGTTGCCGCCGTACGGGCCGCCGGACGACGGGGCACCGCCGTACGGGCCGCCGGACGACGGGGCACCGCCGTACGGGCCGCCTGACGAGGGCGGGACGCCGTAGGTGCCGGGTGCCCCGGACGACGGGGCGTTGCCGCCGTACTGACTGCCGCCGTAGGTGCCGCCGGAGCGGGCCGCACCGCCCGGTCCGCCGTAGCCGGATCCACTACCCGGCTGGTCGGCGCCGGGAACCGCGCCGTAAACGCTGGTAGCACCGGCGGGGTCGGAGCCGTAGCCGGGCTGGGTCGGTGGTCCACCCCAACCGGGGCGCTGGTCCGCGCCGTACCGTGGTTCGGGCCCGCCCGGCGGGGTCGGACCGGGCGGCGGCGGAGCACCGTACGGGTCGGGAAACTCGTCCTTGATCGGTGGCATCTGGTGCAGCATCGTCGGCGCGTCCGACAACGACGGCCGGGTCACCATGGTGGCGTCGGAGACCGGGCCGGGCGGCATCGGCGGCATCGCCACCCGGGTCGCGTCGTCGGCACCGTGGTAGACGCCTCGACTTCCCGGCGCGGCGGCCCGACCGCCAGCTGGGTCGTCGTCAGCCGGCTCCGGGTCGTCGTCGACGTCGCCGTCCTTGCGCCGCACCAACAGCAGCACGATGGCCCCGACACCGAGCGCGACCAGCAGGCCGCCCATGATGATCAGCAGCCAGGAGCCCATCCCCCCGCCGCTGCTCTCGTTCGCCAGGTTCTCGGTGTCGACCGGTGGGGCGTCGGTGGCCGCGCCGCTCGGCGTCGCCTCGGCGGTCGCCGACGGGGTCGCCTCCGGGGTGGCCGACGGGGTCGGCTCCACGTTCGACTTCAGGGTGATCCGGTCGACGGTGATCGACTGCCCGGCGGCGGCGGTGACGACCTTCACATCGCTGTCGTCGTACTCGTCGGCGGTCGCCGCGATCCGGATGTCGCCGGGGACGATGGGTCGGTCGTTGCTGGAGGTGAACCGGTAGTTGCCGTTGCCGTTGGTGGTGGTGTCGTAGCTGTTGCTCTGCGAGTCGCTCATCACGACCACGGCGCCTTCGATCGGTACACCGGTGGAGACGTCGGTGACCTTGCCGGCGACCTCCTTGACCCGGGGCGCCTCCTGCGGCCCGCGGACCGAGACGTCGCGCTGGACCCGGCCGTTCTCTCCGTCGACCACGGCGACGATCTCCACCCGGCCGGTGCGGTTCTGGTTGGTCCCGACGTTGCCGGCGATCAGCTCGACCGTGTAGGTCTTGCTCGCGCCCCGGTCGATCGTGTCGGTGAAGTCGCACTGACCTTCGCACCGCAGCTCGTTGATGTTCGTGGCGACCCGGATGTTGAAGGACGTCCCGCCCTCCACCTCTTCGTCGGCCGGGTTGTTGTTGCGGACCTCGAATTCGAGGGTGGCGCGGCCGCCGGAGGTGAGGTTGGCGTTGGAGAGGCTGCGGATGGTGACTGTGGGTGCCTCGGCGGCCGCTGGCGCGGCGGGCAGGCCGACTAGTGCGACGGCAGCCAGCGCTGCGACAACACCGGCCCGCGAAAGCCAGGCTCGTAGGTGTGTTGTCACGTCCACCGCCTTCCGGTTTGATCCTTCCCCCGCACCAGGATTCGGGCAGGGGTCACCCGTGACGAGTACACCGTCGGCAACTATGCCTTGCCGGGACGGATGTGCGCGACCCAGGGGCGGGAGCAACTGGTACCGGAGCTAGTCGTATCGTCCCGATGTGTCCTCTCCGTACAGTAAGTCCACTACGGTCGCCGCCGTGCGGGACGCCCTTGCGTCCGGTGCCGTCCCTGCCCGTGTGCAGCTGCGCGACGCGGTCCGCTTGCTGTTGGCGGCGCTGGCCGAGCGAGCGCCGGGCCGATCGGTGGAGGTCCGTGTCCCACCTTACGGTGCAATTCAGTGTGTAGCCGGGCCGCGACACACCCGCGGCACGCCCGCGAACGTGGTGGAGATCGACCCGGTGACCTGGGTGCTCCTGGCGAGCGGCGACCTCGACTGGGCCTCGGCCATGGCGAACGGACAAATCTCCGCGAGTGGTCCGAGGGCCGATATATCGCCGTACCTGCCGCTGTGAGGCAGGCCGGCGATCTGGCGGCCGGCTGCGACGGTCACCCGGCAGGTGTGGGGCCAAATGGAGCACTCTGGGCCAACCGGAACCTCGCGTACACTGTTCGGCGACGGTATTCCGGTGACACCCCGCGCTGAGGCGTGCAGGCCACGTGCAGGCCAGGCGTCAGTGCGGACCAGTACGAGGGAGCGGCAGGTGCCTCGAGGCGACGGCCGGTTGAGTCACGATCTTGATCCCCAACGACCCGGTCCGCAGGATGCATGTGGCGTGTTCGGTGTGTGGGCACCGGGGGAAGAGGTCGCGAAGCTCAGCTACTTCGGTCTCTACGCCCTGCAGCACCGGGGCCAGGAAGCCGCTGGGATCGCGGTGAGTGACGGCTCCGGCGTGGTGGTCTACAAGGATCTCGGCCTGGTGGCCCAGGTCTTCGACGAGCCGACCCTGGCCAGCCTGCGCGGCCACCTCGCCATCGGGCATGCGCGCTACTCCACCACCGGTGGCTCGACGTGGGAGAATGCCCAGCCGACGATCAAGGCGACCAGCGCCGGCACGACGATCGCCCTGGCGCACAACGGCAACCTGGTCAACACCGCGGAGCTCGCCCGCGAGGTGGTCGACCGAGGGCTGTCCGGCGACGGCTCGACCTCGGACACCGCCCTGGTCACCAGCCTGCTGGCCAGCCGCCCGGACCTGTCGGTCGAGGCCGCGGCGCTGGAGGTGCTGCCGACCCTGCGGGGCGCGTTCAGCTTCGTCTTCATGGACGAAACCACGCTGTACGCGGCGCGTGACCCGCACGGCGTCCGGCCCCTGGTGCTCGGCCGGCTGGAGCGGGGCTGGGTGGTCGCCAGTGAGACCGCCGCGCTGGACATCGTCGGCGCCACCGTGGTCCGCGAGGTGGAGCCAGGCGAGCTGATCGCCATCGACGAACACGGGCTCCGGTCGGCCCGGTTCGCCCCGCCGGAGCCGAAGGGCTGCCTGTTCGAGTACGTGTACATCGCCCGCCCGGACACCACCATCGCCGGGCGCAACGTGCACGCCGCCCGGGTGCAGATCGGCCGCCGCCTGGCCCGGGAGCACCCGGTCGAGGCGGACCTGGTGATCCCGGTGCCGGAGTCGGGCACGCCGGCCGCGATCGGCTACGCCGAGCAGTCCGGCATCACCTACGGCGCCGGCCTGATGAAGAACTCGTACGTCGGCCGTACGTTCATCCAGCCCTCCCAGACGCTGCGCCAGCTCGGCATCCGGTTGAAACTCAACCCGCTGCGCGAGAACGTCCGCGGCAAGCGCCTGGTGGTGGTCGACGATTCGATCGTGCGGGGCAACACCCAGCGGGCGATTGTGCGGATGCTGCGCGAGGCGGGTGCCCTGGAGGTGCACGTACGCATCTCGTCGCCGCCGGTGAGCTGGCCGTGCTTCTACGGCATCGACTTCGCCACCCGGGCTGAGCTGCTGGCCAACGGGCTGGACACTGAGGGTATACGCCGGTCCATCGGTGCGGATACTCTCGGTTATGTATCGCTTGCCGGTCTGATAGCGGCAACCGAGCAGCCGAAGACACGATTGTGTCGGGCATGTTTCGATGGGGAGTACCCGATCGAGTTGCCAGCTGGCAATCTGATCGGCAAGCACGTGCTCGAAGGTGTGGACCGCCGGGTCGCTGGCGGGGTCGGCCATCCGGGGGACATCACCGAGCAGGACTATCAGGCCGGCGGCGACCGGACCGGCCCGGGCGCTCAACGGTTCGCTGTCAGCACTGGCGGCCCCGAGGCCCTGCACCGCCCGTAGCACCGGCCGGACCGGCCTCGGCCGTCCGACCGGCAGCCCGAGTCGAGCGATCCTCGACAGCTACCCGACGCGGCTTCGCCGCGAGAAGCACAAAGGGGAGAACCGTGACGCACGTGACTGAGCGCGGCAGCGCGGACGTCGGCCCGCCCGCCGACGACTCCGGCGCCCGGACGGTCAACCGCCAGCCGTGGACGGCCAGCGCCGGCCGGTCCGGCCGCAAACGCACGGTGACGTACGCGGACGCCGGCGTCTCCATCCACGCCGGTGAGCGCGCCGTCGAGCTGCTCAAGTCGAAGGTGCACAAGACGACCCGGCCCGAGGTGATGGGCGACATCGGCGGCTTCGCCGGGCTCTTCCGGCTCGACGTGCAGAAGTACCGGCACCCGATCCTGGCCTCGTCGACGGACGGGGTGGGCACCAAGCTGGTCATTGCCCAACAGATGAACATCCACGACACGGTCGGCATCGACCTGGTCGCGATGGTGGTCGACGACCTGGTCGCCTGTGGGGCGGAGCCGCTGTTCCTGCTCGACTACATCGCCTGCGGCGAGGTCGTGCCGGACAAGGTCGCCGAGATCGGCGCCGGCATCTCCGACGGCTGCCGGTACGCCGGTTGCGCACTGCTCGGCGGCGAGACCGCCGAACACCCCGGGGTGCTGCGGCCGGACGAGTACGACGTCTCCGCGACCGGCGTCGGCGTGGTCGAGGAGAGCGAGATCCTCGGCCGGGACCGCGTCGAGGTGGGCGACGTGGTGATCGCGATGCGCTCCTCGGGCCTGCACTCCAACGGCTACTCGCTGGTCCGCCACGTGCTGCTCGGTGCCGGTCGGATGCGGCTGGACACGGTGGTCGACGACTTCGGCCGGCAGCGGACCCTGGGTGAGGAGCTGCTCACCCCGACCAAGATCTACGCCCGGGACTGCCTGAAGCTGATCGAGGAGTGCGAGGTCCGGGCCCTGGCCCACGTGACCGGCGGTGGCATCCCCGGAAACCTGGTGCGGATCCTCCCTGAGCACGTCGACGCGCTGGTCAACCGCGCCACCTGGAGGCCGCAGCCGATCTTCGATCTGGTGCAGGCGAAGGGGCGGATCGAGGACAACGAGATGGAGTCGACGTTCAACATGGGCGTCGGCATGTTCGCCATCGTCTCAGCCCAGGACGCCGACCGGGCGCTCGCCTGCCTGACCGGCAGCGGCATCGAGGCCTGGCAGGCCGGCGACATCATCGAGGGCAGCGGCACCGTACAGATGGTCGGCCACCACACCCGGGGCTGACGGCGGGCCGCTGCCGCGTCATCCGGGCGGGCCGTCGCCGCCGCGTCCCGGCGGGCCGTACCGCCGATTCACCTCGGCAGACCCCGACACCTAGCCTGAAACGGCATCCGTCACAGGCAGGAGGATGGGGATGAGCAGGGCCGAAACCCGGCAGGACCCGGCCGGTGGGGAGCGGCCGGCCCCCACCGGCATGCGCGGCGTGGCGACCGTCCCGAGCTACGTCGTCATGCAGCCCACCACGCTGTGCAACCTGGACTGCAGCTACTGCTACCTGCCGTTGCGGGCGGCCAACCGGCGGATGCCGGTCGCCGTGGCCGAGGCTGTCGCCCGGCCGGTGAACGTCTGGGCGGCGCAGCGGGGACGCCGGTTCTCGGTGGTCTGGCACGGTGGTGAGCCGCTGGCCGCCGGGCCGGACCATCTGGCGGCGCTGATCCGCCCGTTCAGCGCCGACGTGGAGCACCACGTGCAGACCAACGCGACCTTGATCGACGACCCCTGGTGTGAGTTCTTCCGCGAGTACCGGGTGAGGGTCAGCGTCAGCGTCGACGGTCCGCGGGCGCGTAACGACAGCCGGCACACCCGGGGTGGTCGGCCCGCTTACGACCAGATCCGGAGCGGTGTCGAAGCGCTACGCCGGCATGGGATCGAATTCTCGGCGCTCTGCGTGGTCAGCGACCCGAGCCCTGGCCTGGCCACCGAGCTGTACCGCTTCTTCCTCGACCTCGGCTGCGACGTGCTGGGCATCAACATCGAGGAGACGGAGGGCGTGAACGTCCGGCCGAACCGCTGGCCGGACCGGGCCGTCGCCGGCTTCTGGGCGGAACTGGTCGGAGCCTGGCGGCGGGCACCGCGGATCCATCTGCGCGAGGTGGAATGGTCACTGCGGTACGCGGCGGCCGTGCTCGACGGCACGGCCGACGAGGTGCTGCCCCGCCAGCTCGACCCGATCCCCACCATCGGGTACGACGGGTCGGTGGTGCTGCTCTCGCCGGAGCTGGCCGGCTTCTCCGACCCCCGGTACGGGGACTTCACCAGCGGAAACGTGCTGACCAGTGGGCTGGCCGAGATCCTCGCCACGCCGGAACGGACACCCTGGGTCACCGAGTTCGTGGCGGGCGTCGAGGCATGCCGGACCACCTGTCCGTACTTCCGGTTCTGCGGAGGTGGTCACGCTGCCAACCGTTACTTCGAACACGGGCGTTTTGATGGTACGGAGACCAACCACTGCCGTAACAGCAAGATCCATCTACTGGAGGGAGTGTTGGCCCATGCCAGAGACCAGCCGGCAGCGGCCTGAACCGGTCGGTGCAGCCCCGGGCGCCACCGTCGCCGAAGCAGGTGGCGACGATCAGGTGGCGGACCGGGTGTACGCCGTCCGGGACGGTCTGGCACTGCTGCTCGCCGAAGCGGATCAGGCCCGGCGGCGGCGCGCCGAGGCGGACGGTGCCGACGGCGCGGTCTGCGCCTGGAACCACTTCGAGAACATTCCGACCTTCTACAACTGGAACAACCGCCCCCGTTGACCGCTTCAACCGGTTTCGTCGACCGCCCTGACCGGCCCCCGTACGCGGACATGGCGGACGCACCAGCCGCCCCGCGTGCCGATGGACATCCGGTGGTGCCTACCCCGTCTTGGGGTACGCACCACCGGATGGTGGCATTCCGACACACGTACGGCGACCAGCCGGGCCGGAGTCCTCGTCGACACGAATCAGCACGCGGACACTGACCGCGTGCTCTGATCAGTCGGACCCTCAGCGGGACGAAGAGGGTGTCCAGTTACCCCGGTCGTCGTCGGCTGGGTCGTCCTCGTCATCGTCGTCGAGGTACGGATCGTACTCGTCGTCGAAATCACGGTCCGACTTGCCGCTGCCGGCGAGCTCTCGCTGCAAGGCGGCGAGGTCGGTGTTCGGGGAGTGGTATTTCAGCTCCCTGGCCACCTTTGTCTGCTTGGCCTTAGCACGGCCGCGCCCCATGGCTCGACCCCCTCGCACAGAATTCGGGGCAGCCCGAAGGCGGGCCCCGATGACGTCAGGCATCTCTCGTGGCTCTTACGGTACATGGGCGAACCCAGGTTCGGCACCTCGGGTTGCATCGGGTCGCTCCCGCGCGTCATCGGCGGCCGACGTCGTCACGGGCAGCAGCGGGGTCCGTCACGGGCAGCTGGGAGGTAAGGAGCCCGATCCCCGCCGCTCGTGACCCGTACGGGTGATTCTCCACACGCCCGGTGACGGCCACCCGACCGGACCGGCGGGTCTGCTCCCAGGACGGCGCTGCTCAGGGGTGGCGGCTCACCGGAGATGGATCGCGCGCAGCCGACCAACCTCGGCCATCCGGCGTTCAGCGAGCCGGTCGGCCGCCACCGCCGGCGGCACGCCCTCCCGGTCGGCGCTGCGCAGGATCTCCCGAGTGGTCTGGTAGATGCGCGTCGCCCGCGCCTTGGCCCGGTCGAAGTCGAACCCGTACCGGCCGTTGGCCGACGGTGTCGTGGCCCCGGTCACCTCGTCGGCCACCTGGATCACCCCGCCGGCGTTGACGACGTAGTCCGGGGCGTAGAGGATGCCTCGCTCGGCGAGCAGCTTCTCGACGCCGGGGTGGGCCAACTGGTTGTTGGCAGCCCCGGCGACGATTGCGGCCCGCAGCGCCGGCACAGTGTCGTCGTCGAGCGCCCCGCCGAGCGCGCAGGGCGCGTAGACGTCGATCTCCTGGCGGATCAGCACGTCGGTGTCGTCCACCAGGTCCACCTGCGGGTGGGTGCGCCGGGCCCAGTCCAGGGCCTGTTCGCTGACGTCGGTGGCCATCACCGCGGCACCGTCGTCGAGTAGATGCCCGGTCAACTGCCGGCCCACCTTGCCGAGCCCGGCGATGCCGACCCGCCGGCCGGCGAGACTGGCCGAACCCCACCGGTGCTCGGCGGCGGCGCGCATGCCCTGGAACACCCCCCAGGCGGTGAGCTCGGAGGAGTCACCGGCCCCGCCCTGCGCACGGCTGCGCCCGGTGGCGAACCGGGTCTCCCGGGCCACGACGTCCATGTCCGGCACGAAGGTGCCGACGTCGCAGGCGGTGTAGTAGCGCCCGCCGAGCGATTCGACGAACCGGCCGTACGCGCGCAGCAGTGCCTCGGTCTTGAGCTGCTCCGGATCGCCCCAGATGACCGCTTTGCCACCACCCAGGTCGAGTCCGGCCATCGCGTTCTTGTAGGCCATCCCCCGGGACAGGTCCAGCACGTCGTGCAGGGCGTCGGCTTCGGAGGCGTACGGGTAGAAACGGGTGCCGCCGAGCGCCGGCCCGAGCGCGGTCGAGTAGATGGCGATGATCGCTCGCAGCCCGGTCGGCTGGTCCTGGCAGAAGACGACCTGTTCGTGCCCGGTGGCGGTGCCGGGGCCGGCAGTGGTGGTGAAGACGCCCATGTCTGCTCCTGAGACGGTGTCGGCACCCTCGTGAGGTGCGTCCGGTGCGCCGGGCCGGTGAGCCCTGCTGGCTTGAGCCTAGTATCGGCCGCAGCGCGACGGACCAGCCCGCTGCGGGGGTGTTTGCCCCCGGCGGGGGCGGTGTCGTGCGGTTTCGTGGGAGGATCGCGCCGTGCCGTCCCTCTTCGCTTCCTTCGCCTCATACCTGCGGGTGTACGAGCCGCTGGCCGCGTTCGACCGCGAGCGACAGGTCTACTGGCGCCGATACGTGCGGGAGGGCCGCGCGGTCGGCCCGCTGGAAGGGCCGGGCCGGCAGCGGACGGCGGTGATTGAGGCGCTCGGCGCGGGCTGGACCCGGCTGCCCGACCTGCCGGACGAGGCGTACGTGCTGGAGTCGGACGACACGCTGCTGGTCTGCCCGTGGAATCTGCGGGTGCGGGTGGCGGAGGCAGCGTTGAGCGCGCGCGACGGTGTCCCGTCGGTGCTGGCCGACGCGTTCGTCCCGCCGGTACTGGCCGGTCAGGCCAGGGCGGTGATCGACGACTGGCGCAGCGGTGCCCGGGTGCTGGAGCACGGGGTACCGCGGGTGCACGAGCAGGCCGCCACCTGGGGGGTGCCGTTGCGGTGGTTCGTCTTCGTGGACCTGGCCGAGCGTGACCTGATCGTCGCCGGGGCGCGCCGGGCGCTGCGCTACCGGACCGAGATCTCCAAGGCCCGTCGTCGGGCGTCGCGCGGACTGTCGGTGTTGCGCAAGTCGGTGGGGGATGCGCCGATCACCGAGGCGGTGGAGGAGAGTGCCCGCTGGCTCGAGGAGTTCCATCCGCGGTCGGTGGTGGAGCTTGACTACGGTGGGTTGGTGCGTCTGCTGCCGGACGAGACGCTGGAGGCCGACGATTCGCCGGGTCTGGTGAGCGCCGGGTTGGCGGCGCTCGGTCGGGGCGATGCCGAGGCGGCCGGCGAGGCGTACGAGAAGCTGGTTGCCCGGTGGCGTGCCGTTCAGCTACTGGAGCGCTGCAACTAGTAGTCGCCAAAAGGGGCGAATCAGATTCAATCACCGGGTACTAGGCGCAGATTTTTCCGCGAATCCTGAATAAGTTTCGTAATCACCCGTTCACGACCGGTGATCAAGAGTCCGATTATGGTATGTTCTGTCATAAGAAAAGGATAAAAATCGGTCATTGCTCATCCGTCCATCCAAGGACGTTCGGCCGTTCGGCCCATGTCGGACATCGGGGACTAGCCGGACCATGGGAGACGCGTCGGCCGGCGGGACCCCGGCCGATGTCTATAGCACTGTGGAGGAGTGACTGATGGCATCGCGTACGCACGAACCAGAGCCGTTGCTCACGCCGGCCGAGGTGGCGTCGATGTTCCGAGTCGACCCGAAAACCGTCACCCGGTGGGCGAAGGCCGGCAAGCTCAGCGCCATACGGACGTTGGGCGGCCACCGCCGATACCGGGAGTCGGAAGTACGTGCCCTGCTGCAGGGGCAGATTCCCCAGCAGCGGCAGGGTGATTGACTGGCCTCTCCAAGTGGCTGACATCGGCTACGCCAAGGGGGGGGGGGGCTCCCGTTTTTCTGGTGGCCGCGCCCTGTTTTTCCACCTTGTCCACGCACACAATATT
>NZ_JBSWXD010000023.1:0-51344 GCF_056160425.1 Micromonospora sp. ABR4_055 | reverse complement strand
GGGCGCCTGCGAGCGCAGGCGCCCCCGCCGACGAGGTTCAGCGCTGGCCGACCGGGACGAACTGACGCTCCTGCGGACCGACGTAGAGCTGTCGGGGCCGGCCGATCTTGTTGGTCGGGTCGGCGATCATCTCCCGCCACTGTGCGATCCAACCGGGCAGTCGGCCCAGGGCGAACAGCACGGTGAACATCTTCGGTGGGAAACCCATCGCCTTGTAGATCAGCCCGGTGTAGAAGTCCACGTTCGGGTAGAGCCTGCGGGAGACAAAGAAGTCGTCGGCGAGCGCGATCTCCTCCAGCCGCATCGCGATGTCCAGCAACGGGTCCGGTTTGTCCAGCCGGCCCAGCACGTCCTGCGCCGCCTGCTTGACGATGGCCGCCCGCGGGTCGTAGTTCTTGTAGACCCGATGGCCGAAGCCCATCAGCTTGACGCCGGCCTCCTTGTTCTTGACCCGCCGGACGAAGTCCTGCACGTCGCCGCCGGAGGCGTGGATCTCCTGCAGCATCTCCAGCACCGCCTGGTTCGCACCGCCATGCAGCGGGCCGAACAACGCGTTGACCCCGGCCGAGACCGAGGCGAACAGGTTGGCGTTGCTGGAGCCGACCAGCCGCACCGTTGACGTCGAGCAGTTCTGCTCGTGATCGGCGTGCAGCACGAACAACATGTCCAGCACCTGCGCGATGACCGGGTCGGCCTGGTACTCGGTGGCCGGCACACCGAACGTCATCCGCAGGAAGTTCTCCACGTAGCCGAGCGCGTTGTCCGGGTAGAGCAGCGGCTGGCCGATCGACTTCTTGTACGCGTACGAGGCGATGGTCGGCACCTTGGCCATCAACCGCACCGTGGAAATTTCGACGTGGTCGGTGTCGAACGGGTCCAGGCTGTCCTGGTAGAAGGTTGACAGGGCGCTCACCGCAGAGGAGAGCACCGCCATCGGGTGCGCGTCGCGGGGAAAGCCGTCGAAGAACCGACGCATCTCCTCGTGCAGCAGCGTGTGCAGCCGAATCTGCTCACTGAAAGCAGCCAGCTCATCACTGGTCGGCAACTCACCGTAGATGAGCAGGTAGCTGACCTCAAGGAAGGACGCCTTGCCGGCCAGTTGGTCGATGGGGTAGCCCCGGTAGCGCAGAATCCCGGCATCGCCGTCGATGTAGGTGATCGCCGACGCACAGGAGGCGGTGTTGACGTAGCCCGGGTCGAACGTGACGTGACCGGTCTCCTTCAGCAGCGCCCCGACCTCGATCCCGGGCGGACCTTCGATGGCCGGCTGCACCGGCATCGACAGTTGGCCACCGGGATGGTCCAGCTTCACATCCGTCATATGGTCCCTCACTTCGCCGGCAGATCTTCGTCGAGTGCCTCATTTCTTACCGTAATCCTGCGGTGGTGCGCTGCCGCAGCGAGCAGGTGAGGGTGAGGGATGCGTCACCCGATCCGGTGGTCGGACACCACGAAATACTCCAGAAACGGATGAAAGCACCAGTCAGTCAGTGCGCCGCCGCAGCTCGGTACCGGCATCGACCACCTCGAAGATCTCCACCCGGTTGTCGCCGGAGCGCCACAGCGACTCGTCGGTGATCAGTGCGGCGAACCGCCGCCCCTCGGCGTCGGGGGCCAGTGCCGGCACCACAGTGGCGATCCGCCCGTTCACCGCCACCGCGAGCGGAGCGCCGGTCGCCACCTGGTCGGGCAGCTCGCCGTACGCCAGCGCAGGCAGGTTGCCGCTTGCCGGGTCGACGTCGGTGTAACTGCTCGCGTTGCTGACGGTGGCGCGAATGCCGTCGTCGGTGACCGGCAGCTCGACGACCGGGCGACCGACCAGCTCCGGCACCAGCGGCGCGGGTAACGGCGGACCGGCCTGGCCGGTGGTCAGGGCGGTGTACGTCGCCGGGCCCGGCACCGTCACCGGCTCACCCGGAACGTCCCGGAACTGCTTGTCCACCCGTTCCCGGGGCGGGCAGGTGCCGCATCGGCCGTCGACCTCGAACGGCAGGTCGATGCCCGCGTGCGCCGCGATGGTCGGCAGCAGGTCGACGTGCTCCCAGTTGCGGTCGTCGACCCGACCCGTCTGCTGGCCCGGCTCCTTGACGAAGGTCGGCACCCACAGCACCTCGGCCGGTGCGGCCCGCACCGCACCCATGCCCCGCCCCTGCTCCCCAAGGGTGAAGCTCACCCCGTGGTCGGCGGTGACGACCAGCAGCGCGTCGTCGTAGCGGCCGCTCGACCGCAACGCCGCCAGGGTCTGCCCGATCAGGCCGTCGGTGTAGCCGAGCTGGGCCAGGTGCCGCTGACGGGCCAGCTCCACCCAGCCGGCGCCTTCGTTCGGGAAGTCCTCGGGAGCCTCGTAGCGGACACCGGACGGCAGGTAGCTCCACGGTGCGTGCGGCATCAGCAGGTGGAGAAAATGCAGCGTTGGCCCCTGGTCCGGGGTGGCCAGGCCGTCGAGGAACGTGGTGAACCGGGCTGGTTGGTTGTCGTCGAGGGCGTCGAACCGGAATCTGGGGTCGGTCGGGGCGTCGGCGCCGACCAGGGCCGCGCCGGTGAGCCCGGCGTCGCGGCGGGTCGGCTCGCGGAAACTCGCCGTCGGGTCGTCATGGCTCTCCACCGGCGACAGGATCTGGCCGAGCAGGGCGGCGGTCTCCTGGAACAGCACCGGCAGGGCCGCCGTGGTGGGCTCCGCCTCGCAGCGACTCGGCGCGCAGAGCTCGGTAATGCTCTCCTGCGCCCGTATCTGGTAGGTACCGCCGAGCGCGCTGAACAGGTTGTCCGGATGCTGGGAGTAGTGCGGTGCCACTTCGCGTTCGGGGTACCGGCCGGACAGCATCGCCGGCAGCGCGTACGGGGTCCAGCCACTGACCGCGGTGGCGTTGCGGTACCAGGTCGAACCGGCGGCCAGCTCGGCGAAGTGCGGGTAGCGTTCGGCGTCGATCCGCCCGTCTGGGCCGAGCAGCGACAACAGCGGCAGCTCGTCGAGGATCAGCACCACCACCGGCGGGTGTCTGCCGTCGCCGGTGGCCGTGCCAGGCCCGGCGCTGGTCTGCTCGCTGCCGAGCACTACCGCCGAGGCCGGCGAGGTGAACACGAACAGCACCACGAAGACCGCTGGTCCGACAGCAGCCAGCCGCAGCAGCTGTCCCAGCCCAAGCCAGCGCCGGTAGGCCCAGGTCACGGCCACGCCGGTCAGCAGCGCGGCGGCCAGCAGCGGCAGGCCTCGGACCGGCAACAGGTGCTTGCCGACCTGTACCGCCAGGGCTACCAGCAGCAGCCCGACCGTCACCAGGTGAACGGTCCGGCGGACCGACGGACCGGCCAGCCCGATCAGCGCGCCGGGCAACCAGCACACCAGCGGCGGTACGACCACGTAGAACGCCACCAGCAGCAGGATCTCGGCCGTCCCGGCACCGTGGAAGAGGAAAAAGTCCGGGCTGCGCCCGACGACATCCAGCAACGGCTGCGCAACGACCAGGCCGCACAGTGCGACGATCTCGAGCAGCCGACGCAGCTCCGTCGACCTGCGGGTAGGCGGGGCCGGGTCGGCTGACAACGGACGGGAATCGGCGGACGGCGGGCCGGCCGGGGCCGGTACCGCCGCAGCGGTACCGGGCTCCGAGTCAGCCACGCGGGATCCCGGCGTACAACGTCCGGGTGCCGGACGGGAGTTCCTCCCGCCGGGTGATCTCGTACCGTTCGGCGAGCAGCCGCTCGAACTCCGCCCGGTGGTAGTCGGGGAAGAGCCCGGCGGGCTTGTTGGCAAGCAGTTGCCGGGCCATCGGGTCGTCCGGGTGGACGAACTCGATGATCATCTGGCCGGTGCCGCCGCCGGCCGGCAGCAGACCGGTCAGCCAGTCCAAGACCCTTGGCAGCGGCACGTTGCGCCCGATCGCCAGGTGGTGGATGACCGCCAGGGCAAGCACCGTGTCCGCCCGGGCCCGGGCGGTAAACGACGTACGCTCGTTGCCGGCCCAGCCACCGCCGGGCGACGGGTCGGCGAGGTCCATCAGGATCGGCAGGATCCGCCGCTGCCCGTCGGCGCGCAGCCGCCGGTACAGGTGGTCGACGACCGCCGGGTCGCTTTCCACGGCCACCACCTGCTCGGCGTGGGCGGCGGCGATCCGGGAGTACGTGCCGTCGTTGGCACCGAGGTCGAACACTGTCCCCGGGCGGTGTGCGGCGAGTTCGGCGTCGACGAAGGTGGTCTTCGCCGTGCGGTCGGCGTCGGAGTAGGTACAGGTCTGCTGGTAGTCGACCCAGTGACTGCCCGGCGGCGCCCAGTCCAGGCGGTCCACCAGCTTGGCGACGGCCCGGACCGTGGCCCGGACGAGCTCGGTGGAGAAGCCGGCGTCGCGGATCTCCGCCCGCACCGATCCGGTACTGGCCGAGGCGTGCCGGGTCTGCATCGCGTCGTGCAGGTGGACGTGCTTGAAAACACCGGCCCGCCACCGCCGGGCACCGCGGAACAGCCGCCGCATCTGACCCGACTCGATGCCGTCGATGCGCGACCGCAGCAACGGTTGGAAGTCCAGGCCCAGATGCGCCTGCAGCATCAACGGGTAGAGCATGGTCTGGCAGAACTGCCGGTAGCCGGCCCAGGGTTCGCCAGTGGCGGCCGGCTGGAACGAGCCCACGTCGATGAAGACCGGGTCGGCGCCGCGCCACTGCAGGTTGTACGCCGAGCCGTCGGTCATGGTGACCCCGTCGGCGAGCGCCGCCTCCAGCACTTCCAGATGCAGGCGGGCGGCGTCGCGCAGTTGGGCGAAGGACCACTCGTAGGGGTAGGACACGAACGGCACCCGCTCGTGTCGCAGCACCGTCGTCCACCGGTCGGCGACCGTTGCGGGCAGGTCTCCCGGCTCGACGGCCTTGGTGGCGACGACCTTGCCGGCAGCCATCAGCGGCGCCAGGAAGGCGCTGTCCCGGACTGCCGCCCAGTCACTCGCAGCCTGGGGTCCCAGGCCGCGGAGCACCGCGCCGTCGGCGTAGAAGACTTGGTTGTCCGGGTCCCGGAACGAGCCGGGCTCGTCACGGAGGGTCGAGGTGGTCGATTCGGAGATCATCGGTGCCGGGCCGCTCAGTCCTTCTTGGTGGGCTGCTTACGGAACCGGCTGACCAGCCGGCGCCAGTAGAGCTTGGTCGCGACGACCATGCCGGCGGCGCCAGCCACCACCGCTTGAACGATCAGGCTGCCAGAACCGGCATCCAGGTAGGCCAGGTAATCCACGCCGGCCACCTCCCAACTGTGTCGAGTTTCGTGCGGTGCGTCCGTCAACTGCGGCCCGGACAGGGGCCGACGTCACCGAAGGTTGTCTGACACGCCATCTTACGGACAGCTGCCGTACACCACCCTACGCGGCCGACCCCGTGGACACCGCCAGCCCCACCGGCACCCCGCCCCCCGACACCGCCCGGGTCAGATAACGGTTCAGCAACGGCCGCGGTCGCTCTCCCCCTCCACCGGACAGCGCCCGGGACCGCGCCACAGCCGGCCTGCTAGCCGATCTACTCGCCAGCGCCGCCGGAGCCGACCGCGCCGAGAATCGACGGGAGCTCCCCGGGGTACAGCACCGCCAGCCGCGCGGTAGCCCGGGTCAGCGCCACGTACAGATCGTTGCGGCCCCGTGGCGAGTCAGCGACGATCGCGGCGGGATCCACCACCACGACCGAGTCGAACTCCAACCCTTTGACCTGCGCGACGGTCAACACCACCACGGGCGACTCGAGGTCGGGCTGCTCACCGGACGCGACCCGGTCAACTGCCCCCCGTACCTGCTCCACCAACCCGTCGTGGGGGGAGGGAGGCACGATCACCCCGAGCCGCCCGTCGCCGACTGTGGACAGTTCCGCCCGGATCAGCTCGACCAGCCCGTCGACGAGCTGACCGGCCCGGGGCACCCGCTCCCACCGAACCGGCACGCCCGACTCGCGGACCGCCCGGGGCACCGAGGCGGCGGGATCGATGGCGCCGAGCACCCGACCAGCCACCGCCAGGATCTCGGCCGGAGTGCGGTAGCTCACCGTCAGCTCGGCCAGCCTCCAGCGGTCCGCCACGTACGGCCGCAGCAGCTGCGCCCAGGACTCCGCGCCGGCCAACGCCCCGGTCTGGGCCACATCCCCGACGATTGTCATCGACCGGTTCGGGCAGCGGCGCATCAGCAGGCGCCACGCCATGGCGGACAGTTCCTGGGCCTCGTCGACGACGACGTGGCCGAAGGTCCAGGTACGGTCCGCCGCCGCCCGTTCGGCAGCCGTCCGGTGGTCACCAGCCACCTGCCGGGTCGCCAGCGCCTCGGCGTCGAGCAGGTCGGTCGCGCCGAGGATCTCCGGCTCCGCCTCGTCCTCCACGTCGATGGACTCCGACCCGCGCAGCACGTCCAACGCTCCCTCGGCGTACTCGAGCCGCTGGCGGCGCTGAGCCTCGGCGAGCGCCTGCTGGGCGCTGTCGTCGACACCGAGCAACTCGGCTGCCTCGTCGAGCAGCGGTACGTCCGCCGGCGACCAGCCACCGCCGGGGGCGCGCCGGAGCGCGTCGCGTTCGGCGGAACCGAGGTCGGGGGCGGCGGCCGCGAGCCGCTCGGGCGAGGCGAAGAGGTCGGTGAGCAGTCGCTGCGGGGTCAGCACCGGCCAGAACCGGTCCAGGACCGACCGCAGCGCCGGGTCGGCGCGCAGTTCCCGTCGGATCTCCGCGAGGTCCGCCTCGGCCAGCACCTGCGGATCACCGGGAGCGTCGTCGCCACCGAGCGGATCGTCCGCGTACGGGTCGATGCCGATCTGGTCGGCGATCTGGTCAGCCAACGCGTGCACGATCTCGGTGTCGAACAGTGGGCGGGCCAGGTTGTGCAGCCGTCCCGACCGGCGGGTACGTTCGCGCGCGTCGGCGCAGATCTGCGCGGTGATCCGCAGCTGGTGGCCGTCCACGTCGACCAGCACCGGCTCGTCCGGCACCTCCTGCCGGGCCCGGATCGCGGCCGCCACCACTTCCGCCATCGCCGCCCGACCCTTGATCTCCGCGACCCGGTCCGGTTCGGTCCGGGTCGCACGCACCCCGGGATACAGCTCTCCGAGGGTACGCAACAGCACCCCGGTCTCGGCCAACGACGGCAGGACCTGAGCGATGTACCGCAGGAAGGTCGCGTTCGGCCCGACCACCAGCACACCCCGGCTGGACAGCTCTCGGCGGTGGGTGTAGAGCAGGTACGCGGCGCGGTGCAGCGCGACGGCGGTCTTACCGGTACCCGGGCCTCCCTGGACCACCAGCGCCCCGTCCACCGGTGCCCGAATGATCTCATCCTGTTCGGCCTGGATGGTCTGGACGATGTCCTTCATCCGCCCGGTCCGACCCGCGGTGATCGCGGCGAACAGCGCCGCCTCACCGGTCAGCGTGCTCGTCCGGTGGTCCCGGGCGAGTTCCAGATCGAGCAGCTCGTCGTCGATCGCGGTGACGGTCCGCAGCCGGCTGCGGATGTGCCTCCGGCGGCGGACACCGTCCGGCGCCGCGGCGGTCGCCAGGTAGAAGGGTCGGGCGGCCGGGGCCCGCCAGTCGATCAACAACGGCTCATAATCGCCCTGTTCGTCGAAGAGCCCGATCCGGCCGATGTAGCGGTGTCCCTCGTCGGTCAGATCGAGCCGACCGAAACACAGTCCGTTCTCCACTGCGCTGTACTGCGCTATCCGTTCGGTGTGCAGTGCTACCGTGGCCTCGCGTTCGGAGCGCGCCTGCGGCGTGCCACCGGTCTGCCGGAGCGCGGTCGCGAGCCGCCGTTGCGCCATCCCCCGCAGAGAGTCCAGCTGTTCATGCAGCATGGTGACGTACTGCTGCTCCGCGGCGAGATCGGCGGCCCGGTCCAGTTCCTCGGGCCGGTCGGTGTCGGTGACGGTCTGATCCACACCGTTGATGTTGTCACGCCCGGGTGCCTGCACCGCACTTGACAAGTGTGCCCCCTTGTTGTTAGCCGCGATTGTCAGACGCCGCAGAGGCGTCTTCTTTCTTGTGAGGATGCGTTGACGAAGCACATCGCCGACGAGGACGCATCGCTGACGGAACCACGTCGCTGACGAAGACATCTCGCTGACGAGAGCACCTTCGTTGGCGGAACGTCAACGATAGCCGCTGGTCGTCGCCACCGTCTTCCTCGCTTGCCTGGCCTCGCCGCCGGCCCGATCTCGGTGCTGCCGACCGGTTCGCCAGGCGACCGCCCGTGTTTCGCCGGTTCACCCACGGGTACGCACCCGCCGGGCAGGACGCGGAGGAGGCGTGATGGGTGCTTCGGAACCCTGGGTTCACCAGGCTTCGGCAACCGCCGAGGCGGGTCGGGTCCGCACCGACGACGGCGAGTTCTCCAGCCGGCTCGCCTCCCCTTTGGCGCCGCACGGCGGCGGCCTCACCCCGGAGCAGTTGCTGGCTGCAGCGTTCGCGTCCTGCCTGCACCACGCGGCGGTCGAGGCGGCCTCCGAGATCACCGACGAGTCGCACACCGTCGAGGTGCACGCCGAGACCCGGCTACGACGCGACCCCGACGGCCGGTACCGCGCCGACGTGCGGGCCAGCGTCGCCTCCTGCGGGCTGACCGTCGAGCAGCTTTCCGCCCTGGCCCGACGGGCCGACCTACTCTGGCCGTTCTCCGGACAGGACGGCGCGCGGCACACCGTCGACGTCGTCGCCGCCAGAGCGGACGACGACCGCGCCGCAGCAGAGCACCACCATCCAGTCGGCAGTGGCGGCAACCCGGTCCGGACGCCGCCGCGTTGACCAGATCCGACTCACCGTCACCCTGATCCGGCCCGACGCAGCCGCGGCATCCGGACGATGTTCGCTCCCGGATGCAGGCTCGGGGCGAGCGCGCCAACGACCCCGTCTCGGCCAAGGCGCAGCATCGCGACCAGTTCGTCGACGTTGGCGGCGGCCGGACCGAACAGACTGCCCTGACCTGCGGCGCAGCCCAGCTCCCACAGCGTCCGTCGCTGTCCCGTGGTGGACACCCCGTTGGCGACCACGGTGTGTGCGAGGTCGCGGCCCAGGCCGACCAGTGACCGCAGCGCGGCAGGCGAGTTCTCCGGTACGGCGAGCAGCCGATGGTCGACCTTCACCAGGTGCACTGGAATGCGGAGCAGCGCGGAGAGCGGCGCGTCGGAGGTGCCGAATCCGGCGAACGCGATCCGCACCCCGTCGTCATGCAACTGGTGCAGGGCACTCAGCGCCATGTCCGGGCAGCTGATCCCGGTCGTCTCGGTGAGTTCGACGATCAGCTGGTCGGCTGGCACGCGGTGCGCATCCAACTGGTGCCGCACGTCGGCGGGGAACCCGGTATCCAGCAGGCTCCGCGCGGAGATGCCGATGGACACGGGGAGCTCGAAGCCGGCGTCCCGTAGCAGCCGGGTGGCGGCGAGCGTCCGGTCGAACATCCCCCGGGTGAACTCGGCGAGCCAGCCGGAGCGCTCGACCAGCGCGAGTATCCCGGCCGCCGGCTGGTCACCGAGGTCGGCGTTGCCCCACCGCACCACCGCCTCGGCGGCGACCGCCGACCCGCTGCCGAGATCGACGATCGGGTCGAAGCCGACCGCGTAGTGGTGACCGGCCAGCGCGGCGGGGAGCTCCCCGCGCAGGGCCAGCCGGTCCGGGTCAGCGGTGTCCCGACTACGGTCGTACCTGGTCAGCCCGCGGCCGCTCTCCTTGGCCTGGTACATCGCGACGTCCGCCCGCCGCAACAGTTCCTCGGTGCTGGCGTTGCCGTCCGCCGTGGCCAGTCCGGCGCTGGCCCGAAGGCTGATCCGGATCCCGTTGAGATCCATCGGGTCATGCAGCACCTGCAGGATCCGTGCCGCTTGGTGCTCGGCGCGGGCCGGTGCCGCGTGTCCGGTGAGCAGAATGGCGAACTCGTCGCCACCCAGCCGGGCCACAAGGTTACCGGCGGCCGCCCGGTCCAGTCGTCGGGCGACCTCCACCAGAACCTGGTCGCCAGCGGAGTGCCCGAGCGTGTCGTTGACCTCCTTGAAATGATCGAGATCGATCAGCGTCAGGGCGGTACGCGGCAGGCTGTGCCGGTCGGCCAAGGTGGCGGTGAGTCGTTCCCGCAGGTGTCGACGGTTGGCCAGGCCGGTCAGCGGATCATGGGTGGCGTCGTGCTCGTGCCGGGCCGCAAGGTCGATCACCTGTGCGTAGGCGATGGCGTTGCGGATCGCAGTGGTCAGCGCCGCGCCGAAGGTACGCAACGTGTAGCGCTCGCGGTCGGACAGACCCGCGCCGGCGAGGGCGAGCCGCAGCGCACCGGCGGCCCACTCGGTGCCACCGGTGGCGCCGAGCGGCACCGTCACCAGGTCACCACCGACACCGGGCACCGCATGATCGGCCGGACCGTCGTACCGTAGGCCGTGCTCATCGCCCCGCACCAGGCGTCGCTGCGGGCCGTGCTGGAACTCGATCTCGACGGTTCGGGCCGAGAAGAGCCGCGCGGCTCCGGACGACGCGGTGCGCAGTACCGCGTCGAGGTCCACACTGTTGAGGGCGTCGGTGGTCTCGGCCAACTGCCGCCAGGCAGACCGTTCCTCAGCCAGATGCAGCCGCCGTCGAAAGCTCGAGTGCAGCAGCAGGACCGCCAACGGGGTGGCCACCAGCAGGCGTGCGTCGACCGCCACCACCACCACCGTGGCCAGGGCGAGCAGCAACGTGGCGACCTTCACACCGGCCCGCATCCGAGCGCCCCGGCGCACCACCCGCCGCCAGGACGTCCGGTCGGCAAGCGCGACCACCGGCACCGGCAGCGTCTCGTCGACCACCGCGTAGGCCAGCGCCGCGACGCAGAGCGAGACGACGGTGACCGTCCAGGAGCGGGTGAGGTGGCTGGTGCCGCCCAGCACCGGCACGAGACCGGCCCACATCGCGGCTGCCGCCGCGGCCAGCGCGCCGATCGATTCCTTAGCCGTGGCAAACGCCACCTTGACCGGCGTGGACCGGGCGACGGAACGCCCGACGGCCACGCCTACGGCCGTGCACACGACGACCCAGTGCGCCGGCAGCACCGCGACCGACACCAGCACCGCGGCGCTGGTCGGCGAGATGCCCTGCGGGGTTCGGATCCGGATCGGTACGGTGCAGCCACTCGCGACAGCGACGAGGCTGGTGAGCACCAGGGGGTAGTAGAGGGCGGGGAGGCTGGGCGGTGCGCCGATCCCGGACACCGCCCATGCCATCGCCACCAGACCACAGCAGACGATGAGCCCGACGAGCGGCGTCAGCCGCCGATCCACCCCGTCGCCACGCACCGTTGCCGTCGCCTCACTTCCCGCCTGGACAGCTTCATCCACATGAGCCTCGCGTCAGCGTCTCATAACTCACCGTCCATCGAACAGGTCCGGGATCACAGCCAATCGTTGTCACGCATGTCGCCACCCCCTCAGTCCCCTGGGATACACCCGAAGGATAGGGAAGATAAGTTGCGCTTGGTATAGCTAAATGTCTTTTGCGCCAGTACGCGATTATTATTGCGTTAATTACTTTGCGCCCGTTTTTGGGAACAGTCGGTAAACACGTTCGCGACTAGTGCCCCGCAAAGGGGACAGACCGATCAACTGCCAGCCACCGAATCCGCCGACCCCGCCAGTGAAATCAGCTTGGATCGCAGGGGTCAAGGGCTCGCCGGCCGTCGAGCAGAAATTGATAGGCCCGAGGAAAGTCGCGCAATGTACTCGCGAATGCACTCAGAGTACGTCGTACCCCGATCACCGGGACGCCGCGGGACCCGAGTATCTCGGCCGTCCAGTCGACGGCATCGACGAACAGCGTGGAGTCGTCCATGTAGACCGCGGCGGAGAGGAAGTCCACCAGGTGACCGAGATCGACGATCGTCGCGTCCCACTGCCCGGTGGTGTAGCCGGCCGTCGACGGTTCCCGGTGCCGCAGATCGTCCAGCGCGACGTCGATGATCTCGGCGCGCCGGCTCACCAGCCCGGCGTACTCCTCACCGCCGAGCCGGCTGGTCGCCCGGACGGTCCGGGCCAGGTCACCGTCGGAGTCGGCGAGCAGGTCCGCCGCGGCACGGGCGTCCGGAGCCCACGCAACCCCCATTGCCCGGGCCCACCGGCCGTCGGGTCCGAAGCCCCGGCCGCCGACCAGGACCGGCACGTCGGCCCGCTGGCAGGCCTGGACGGTGCGATGCGCCTGCGGTAGACGCATCGGCAACGCGCAGGCCAGTGCCACCGCCACCGGGTCGTGCCGGTGCAGATAGGTCATCAGGTGCACGGCCGGCACACTTGCGCCCAGGAAGGTGACCTGCCAGCCACGCAGCCGCAGGACCTCGGCGACCAGTCGGGGAGGCAACGCGTGCCACTCCCCGTCCATGCAGGCCACGATCACCCTGCCCCGGTGTGGCCGGGGCGCGGCCCGGGTAGTGACCGCGGCGACCATCAACTCACTGATGTGCGTCGCTGCATGCTCCTGGGCCACCGACCACTCGTTGCGCTGCCACCATCGGCCGACCTGGACCTGGGCCGGCGCGATCAGATCCAGCAGTACCGATTCGGCCGGGACCCCGGCCGCCAGCAGTTCGTCGGCCAACGCCAGCGCGGCGACCTCGTCCGCGGCCGCCAGGCAGGCCAGCAGTGCCGGGTACGCGCCACCTACCTCGACAGGTGTCGGTGCGGCCACTACCGGCGGTTCTCCCGCCGTGGGTCGGGCGCCACGGGCACATGCCGGTCCCGCTGCCGGTGGCCAGGCGGATCGGCGCGCACCGCGAGCACGGCGATGTCGTCGTGCTCGCGGCCGGCCAGCCAGTCCCCCGCCAACTGCTCCACCCGTTCGGCGAGTGCCGGCGCCGGCATCTGATGACACCCCTGCAGCGCCTGCGTGAGTCGGTCGAGACCGTACTGCTCGGTACCGTACCGCCCGCCACGGGCCTCGGTGACCCCGTCGCTGTAGAGCAGGCACGTCTCACCGGGCGCGAGGTCGACGGTCAACTGGCCGATCCTCGGCTGCGGGACCACGCCGATCAGCATGCCGCTGAGCGGCACCGTCTGCACCGTCGCGTCGCCGCGCAGCACCAACGGCGGAAGGTGACCACCGCCGGCCAGGGTGAGCGTCAGACCACCGTCGCGGGCCGGACGGGCCGACCCGAGCACCATCGTCGCGAACCGGCCCTGCCCCTGGGCCTGAGTCGTCTCCAGGACCGACTCGTTGAGCAGCCGGAGCAGTCGTCTCGGATCGGTCTCGACACTACGCAGCGCCTGCAGCGCCTGGCGTACCTGGCCGGTGAACACCGCCGCTTCAACGCCCTTCCCGGAGACGTCGCCGAGAAAGAACAGCACCCCGCGCTCGGGCAGGTCGAATGCGCCGTAGAAGTCGCCGCCGATACGCAGCGACGACGGGGCCGGCCGGTACGCGGTGCCCCACTGCACACCCGGCACCCGTCGGGGCACCGCCGGCAACAGGCTAGCCTGCAGGGTCTCCGCGACTTCCGACTGGTGGCGGTAGAGCACCGCGGCGTCGAGGGCGGAGCCGGCGCGGGCGGCAAACCCCCGCAACAGGTGCAGGTCGGCGTCGTCGAACCCGACCGGACCAGGTCGGGCGACCAGCAGCACACCGGTCGGATGCGTGCTGCCCGGCAGGGCGGCGACCCGTACGGCGAAATCCCGGCCCGGCGGCGGGAACAGCCAACCCAGGTCGACGAGTTGCTCGGCAAGCCAGTCCAGGGACGTCACCTCGACGCCACGCAACGCCTCGGTGAACGCCGGTGGCAACTCGTCCACCGCGATCGTGCCGCCGTCGACCGGTGGTTTCCCACCGGTACCCGGGTCGCTGGCCCGCCACCAACTGGCGCGACCACGGTGAGGTGCGACCACCAGCACCGCGAACTGTCCGAGCGTTGGCACCGCGAGCCGCACGGCGGCCCGAGCCGCCCGGTCCTCATGCAGTGGGTTGCCGAGTTGCTGGCTCGCGTTGGCCAGGAACATCCAGCGGGCCCGCTCGGCGAGCAAAGCGTCGGCGCGCGCGGTGCGCTCGGTCGTATCATCGACATACCAGGCGATCCGGTCGTGCGCCAGGGGAACCCGGCGCAACCGCAGCCGATGCCCGTGGTGAGTCAGCTCAGCGGTAGAGGAGGTGTCGAAGGTAGCCAGGTCCAGCCCGGCGATGCCGCTGGCGGAGGCCGCCTGCCCAAGAACCAGCTCCGGCAGCAGCCGTCGGGCGGTGGCGTCCAGCTGCCGGACCACCCCGGCACCGTCGCAGATCAGCAGCCCTTCGCGGAAGTTGTCGACGGTGGCCTGACCGGGCGGTCCACCGGGGGTCGCGGTGGACGGCTCCCCGTGCCGCAGTCGCGGGTCAGCCGTGGCACCGAACGGGACAGCTCCGGAAGGCGCCGTCGCCGTCGACTCGGGTGTACAGACCCGCCCATCGCCCGGTTCCCGGTCCGTGACTTCGGCGGTGCTCACCAGCCAGGCCTCACTCCCTTGTCCCGGTCGACCGGCCCGGACAGGCGCACCGGGACCGTTGCTCGTGCTCCACCCTACGCGGCTGGTCGCGAATCGCCACCCGGTAGTTGCGCAGTCGGCTGGCCGTGGGCCGCCCGCCTCCGCAGTTGGTGCGGGCGACGGCCAGCCGCCCGCACCAACTGGCTCAACCGTCGACCACCAGCGGCAACAGGTCGCGCTCCGGTCGCCGCGCCAGCTCCGGTTCGCCGTCGGACGGCACCGCGAGCGACATTGCGTACTTCCACCGGTGGTAGATCCGCTCGTACCGGGACGCCATCAGATCCGGCGAGAACGACAGCCGTACGTGCTCCGCGCACACCTGCGGGTCCAGTTCCCCGGCCTGCTCGATGGCCTCCGGTAGCTCGGCCGGGTCGGTGCAGACCATCCCCGTCTCGCCGTGTCGCACCACCTCCGGCACCGCACCCCGGTTGAGGGCGACGACCGGGGTGCCGCAGGCCATCGCCTCCAGCATCACCATCCCGAACGGTTCCTCCCAGCGGATCGGCATGAGCAGGCACCGGGCCTCGGTGAGTAGCTGCCAACACCGCTGTCGGTCGGGGTTGACCAGCAGTTCGACGTCGGGGCCGAGCATCGGCTGGACGACGTCCTCGAGATAGCGCCGCTCGGACGGCTCAGTCGCCTTGCCGGCGAGAACGAGCGGCACTCCGGCCTTGCGGCAGGCTTCGATCGCCAGGTCCGGGCCCTTGTCCGCGGCGAAACGTCCGAGCCACAGCACCGGGCCGTCGGCCGGCACCGGCTTGGGCCGAACCTCGGCGGCCAATCCGTTGTGCACAGTCGCTGCCCACGGCAGGCCGCTACCCACTCGACGCTGCGCGTAGGAAATCGCCACCAATGCGACGGATCGATCTATACCACGCAGATACTCACCTAGCTCGCCGTCCGGCGAATTGTGCACGGTGACCACCGTCGGTACCCGTCGGCGGGCGGCGGCGAGCGGACCGACTGTGGTGTGGTCGTGCACGACGTCGAAGGTGTCGTCCTCGATCAGCCGGTCCACCCGAGCCAGGTGCACGAGTTCCGGCAGTGAGTGACCGAGCCGGTCGGACTGCAACTCCCGGACGGTACTGACGAAGTTCGCGGCGGTCCCGGTCCGACTGCCGGCTCCAAAAAGCGTCACTTCGTTGCCCCGGGCGACCAACGCGTCGACCAGAGCGGCGCAGACCTGTTCGACGCCGCCGTAGCCGGGCGGAGGTAGCTCGTAGTAAGGCGGCACGATCATGGCAATCCGCAGCGGCTTGTGCTGCTCGGTGTGCGTGGACGGAACGTCGTTCACGGCGCACCCCCTGCGCTGAGCCGACACCACGGCCGGATGTTCACCGGGTACCCGGTAGGGAGGGATAAAAACTGATATGTCAGCGCCGGACGGGCCAAGGTAACTCAACCGGAATGGTCCGCTGCGACGATGGCGCGTTAGAACCGGACAGGTCGGGGAACGCCACCCGCGACACACAGTCAGGGCCGGCAGGCGCGCAGCCAGCACCGCCGGCACGGCGACGGGAGTGGCGGATGCGCACAGCCGGACAGGAAACCGTGGCGGGACACCATCGCGCGCTCCGGCCGACCGCCCCGACGAACCTCGATCCGGTGCCGCTGCTCGGATCGAAAACCGCCCCGCCTGCTCCACCGGCCGGCCTGCTCGACCGGCCACGGCTGACCGCCCGGTTGGAGATCGGTACGCGTGGCCCGTTGACACTGCTGGTCGCACCGGCCGGATGGGGCAAGACCGCGCTGCTGGCCGGCTGGTTCGTCGACCGACGGGCCAGGGGCAGTGCGATCTGGCTGACTCTCGAGCCCGCCGACCGCGGCGACCGGTTCTGGTCGTACCTGCACGCAGCGCTCGCCGCCGAGACGGCCCGCCGGCACCCGGACCGGCCCGCGCCGCCCGCTCCCGGCCGTGCCGATCCCGAGCTTTTCCTGCCCCGGTTCGCGTCGGTGATCGCCGCCCAGCCGGAGCCGGTCCTGCTGGTGCTGGACGACGCGCACACCATCACCGATCCCGAGGTGGTCCGGGGAATCGAGTTCCTGCTGCGGCACTGCCGTGGGCGGCTGCGTCTGGTGGCGGCCGGCCGCGCCGAACCGGCACTCGCACTGCACCGGTACCGGCTGACCGGTGAGCTGACCGAGATCCGGGCCGCCGAGCTCGCGCTGACCTTGACCGAGAGCGCCCGTCTGGTCGGCGCGCAGGGTCTCGGCCCGGCCAACGACCAGATCCGCGAGCTGCACCACCGGGCCGAGGGGTGGCCGGCCGGGGTGCGGCTGGCTGGCCTGGCGTTGCAGGCTGGCGAGAGACCCGCAACGGTACGGGAGTACGTCGGTGCCGATCCTGACCCGGCCGCCGACTACCTGTCCGCTGAAGTGCTCGCCGGGCAGGCTGCGCTGACACACCAGACACTCGTCCGCACCTCGGTGCTGGACCGGGTCTGCGGGCCGCTGGCCGACGAACTGACCGGGCGCGACGACGGCGAGGAGCAACTGGCCGCGGCCGCCCGCGACGCCGGCGGCTTCATCATCGCTGCGGGCGGCGACCCGGCCTGGTACCGCTGTCACCGGATGCTCAGCGACGTGCTGTACGCCGAGTTGACCAGCCGGTTCCCTGACGAGATCCCGCAGTTGCACGAGCGGGCGTACCGGTGGCATCGCGCTCACGGCCGGCCACTGGCGGCGGTCCGGCACGGACTGGCCTGCGGTGACCTGCTCGGTGCCGGCCAACTGGTTGACGAGCACTGGCCCGAACTGCTGCTCTGCGGTCACGAGGACGCCCGACACACCCCGGTGCCCACCGGCCGGGACCTTGGCCATTCGGGCCTGGCGCTGGCTGCCGCCGTCGACCGGTTGGAGACCGCCGGCCAGGCGCCGGCCGGGCCGCCGCCGGACACCTTCGGCCAGGAACCGACCAGCATCGCCACCCGGCTCGTGGACGCGATCGACGGGAGATATCACGACGAGACGCTGAGCTACGCCGACGAGTTGTTCGCCACCAGCGGCCTGGCCACGACGACCGCAGGTGCACCGGCCGGGGGCACGGAGACCCTGGGTGAGCGGGCACGCGCGGTGGCGACGGCGATGCTCGGAACCGTCCGGTTCGCGCACGGCGACCTGGTCGGCGCCGAGGCGATGCTGAATGGCCTGGTCACCGCTCCGTCAACCGACGGGTACGGTTGCCCGACCCGGTACGCCGCCGGTCAACTGGCGCTGTTGCATGCCCGGCGGGGCGAGCTGACGGCCGCTCACCGCATCGCCCAGCAGACCCTGGTCACTGCGGCCTGCCCGGGACGTCGGTGTGCCGGCCACGCCGCCGCCGCTCATCTTGCGCTCGCCATGGTCGCCCTGTGCCGCGACGAACTGCCCGCCGCGACCCGGCAGCTGGATCTGGCCGCAGCGCTGGTCGTGCCCGGGACACCGGGGACGGTCACCGGGCTGCTCCCGGTGGTCCGGGCCGCGCTTCGACAGGCGGAGGGGGACTTCGCCGCAGTCGCCGATCTGCTCGCGACGGCACCGGTGGACCGGGACCCGCCCGACGGTCAGCACAGCCGGCTGCGCCGGCTGGCTCTCGCTGAGGCCCGAATGGCCTGCGGCGACCTCGACGGGGCCCGGGAACTGCTGTCGAACGAGATCCACGACGACCGCTCACCGGCGGTGACGATCGCACTGGCCCGGCTGCATCTGCTCGCCGACGGACCGGCCGATGCTCTGGCGGTGCTCCCCCAGTGGTCGGCACCGGACGGTGAACCACCGGCGGACCCGCTGGTGATCCAGACGCAACGCCAGCCGATGACCCTGCTCGAACGGTTGAACGCCGGGCTGGTCGCGGCCGTCGCCACCCACCGGATGGGCGACCGGCGTCAAGCCCGCGAGCTGCTCGAACAGGTGCTTGACCTGGCCGCCCCGGACGGTCACCGGCTGGTGTTCAACCACGCCGGATCTCCCGCGCGGGAGCTGCTGGTCGAGCACCTCGACTCACCGACCCGGCACCGTCCGGCGCCAGCGCTGACCGAACCGCTCACCGACCGGGAACTGACCGTACTGCGGTACCTGCAGGGCACGCTGTCCAACGGGGAGATCGCCGCCGAGCTGTTCCTGTCGGTGAACACAGTCAAGACCCACGTCCGCAACATCTACCAGAAGCTCGGTGCCCCCCGCCGCCGGGAAGCCGTACGCCGGGCACGTGAACTGCGTCTGCTCTGAGCCCACCGGCAGCCCCGGCACGACGACATTCGTTGGAGGAACATTGACCGCCGCGACCGTGCGTACGGACGAGGAGATCCAGCGTGACGTCCTCGAGGAGCTCAAATGGGACGCCCGGGTCCAGCCCAACGAGATCGGCGTGACCGTCCTGGAGGGCGTGGTGACGCTGCTGGGCTGGGTCGACAACTACGGCAAGAAGTGGGCGGCGGAACGCACCACCCACCGGGTACGCGGGGTGACCGCGGTCGCCAACGACATCGAGGTACGACTGCCCAGTTCGGCGGAGCGGACCGACGCCGATGTCGCCGGCGCCGCCACCCGGGCGTTGGAGTGGGACGCTTTCGTTCCGATCGAACGGCTCGAGGTGACCGTCGCCCACGGGTGGGTCACGCTCAAGGGTGAGGTCGAATGGGAGTTTCAGCGACGAGCGGCGGAGCGGGCGGTACGTCGGCTGTCCGGGGTACGCGGGGTGACCAATCTGATCGCCGTCCGCCCCCGGATCAACCCTTCGGCACCGGAGCTGCGACGCAGCATCGAGGACGCGCTGGTGCGCAGCGCCGCCACCGACGCCCGGCAGGTCACCGTCGACACCGACGGTGGCCGGGTCATCGTCAAGGGGATGGTCCGCTCCTGGCTGGAGCGCGAGGAGGCGGAGCGGATCGCCTGGTCGGCGCCAGGAGTCACCGCGGTGGAGAACCGGATCACCGTGGAACCCGGTAGCTGACCGGGCGGCGGGCGGAGGTCACCGGGCGGTGTGGGACGAGCAGTTGGGCCGGGCGGTGGCGACGGTGGTCGTCGCGGTCGGTGGCTCGCTGGCCCTGGCCTGGCTCTCCGGCAAGGTGGTCCGGCAGGCGGCACGCGGCCGGGTCGCACCGTTCCTCAGCACCCTGCACCGCGAATGCCACCGGCCATGGAGCGCGACGCTGCTGGTCACCGGATTGCTGCTCGCGGTGCCGTTCAGCGGCATCACCGGCGAGGTCCGAGACGAGGCACTGCACACCCTGCTGCTCGCGCTGATCTACGCCGGCGCCTGGCTGGTGATCCGGATCCTGTTCGTCTTCGAGGACACCGCGTTCCGCCGGCTGCCAGTGGACATGGCGGACAACCGACGGCGGCGACGCGCCCGTACCCAGATCGGTCTGCTCCGCCGGCTCACCGCGGTCATCATCAGTATCGTCGCGCTGGCTGCGACGCTGATGACGTTCTCGCAGCTCCGGGCGTTGGGGGCGTCTCTGCTCGCCTCGGCCGGCGTGGCCGGGGTGGTGGCCGGCCTGGCCGCCCAGTCGGTGCTCGGCCACGTGTTCGCCGGGCTGCAGCTCGCCTTCAGCGACGAACTGCGCCTCGACGACGTCGTGGTGGTCGACGAGGAGTGGGGCCGGGTCGAGGAGATCCGGCTCACCTATGTCGTGGTACGGGTCTGGGACCAGCGCCGGCTGATTCTGCCGACGTCCTACTTCACCACCACCCCGTTCCAGAACTGGACCCGCAACGAGGCGCAGGTGCTGGGCAGCGTGATCCTGCACCTGGACTTCACCGCCGACATCGACGTGCTGCGGGCCGAGGCGCACCGCATCGTCGACGCCTCCGCGCTGTGGGACCGTCGGGAATGGGTGATGCAGGTGGTGGACGCGACCGAGACGACCATCTGCATACGGCTGCTCGCCTCGGCCGCCGACGCGCCAAGCTCGTGGGACCTGCGGTGCGAGCTACGCGAGGGCATCTTCGCGTTCCTCCGCCGGCACCATCCCGACTGGCTGCCCAGGGCCCGCAGCGAGCTGGCCGCTCCGGTCGAAGAGGAAGCACTGCCGCCGGCCCGGCACACAGCCGCCGGCCCGCCGACCGGCCGCACGGGCACGACCCGGTTGGGACGACCCGGTGCCGGCGGACCGGATCCGGGAAGCAGCCGCGGCACCGGACCGCGCGGAAGAGCGGCCCGCGCCGCCGGCACCCGGCAGTTCGGCAGTGCTGCGGCGAACCGCCGGCAACGGACGATCGATTCGGCCGCGGCTGATTCGCCGCGCCCCGGCGACTAGACGCCGGGCCGGCAACCGACGCCGGGCCGGACGTCAGTTAGTCGCGCTCGGTGCGACCAACTGCACCGGGAATCGCCGGGACGAACACGGCGGCGACTTGTCGCAGCTCCGCGGCGAGCGTCCGCAGCCGCTCCACCGGGGCGTGCTCACGCAACGCGCCCCCGGCGTCGTCGAGAAGCATCCGGGCCCGGGCGCGCTCGTGGGCGGGTGCTCCGGTGGCCGGTCCGGACAGCTCCCGCTCGACCAGCTCGATCAGTGACTCCAGATCCCCGGCAGGGTCGGTGGCGGCGGCCACCGGCCCGGCGTGACCCACCGACGACCGTGGCTCGACGATCTCGGTCACCACGATCGACTGACGGCTGCCGCCGTCGGCGTCGCGCGCCGAGATCGTCACCATTCCGTCGGCGTCCGTGTCTATGGTGACCTCGATCCGGGGCACCCCACGCGGCGCCGGTCGGATTCCGGACAACCGGAACCGCCCGAGGACCCGGTTGTCCGCAGCCTGTCGGCGCTGGCCCTGCCGGACGACGACGTCGACGCTGGTCTGGCCGTCCTCCGCGGTGGAGAAGACCTGGGTCCGACGGACCGGGATGGCGGTGTTGCGCTCGATGATCGCCGCCATCGTCCCGTCGTGTACCTGCAGTCCGAGGGCGAGCGGGGTGACGTCCCGCAACCGGGCCGGTCCACCCGTACCGATGAGCAGCCCGGCCTGCACTGCGGCGCCGAGCGCCACCACCTCGTCGGCGTTGATCAGCAACTGCGGCTCCTGACCGTCGGCCAGCCGGCGCAGCAGGTCACGCACCGCGGGGATCCGGGTCGCGCCACCGACCATCAGCACCCGGTCGAGGTCCGCCGGGGTGACCCGCGCGTCCCGCATCGCCTGCTCCACCGGATTGCGACAGCGTTCCACCAGGTCACCGGTGAGTTCGTCGAACGACGGCCGGTCGATCAGGGTCCGCAGGTGTTTGGGACCTGCGGCGTCCGACGCGACGAACGGCAGGTTGACCTCCGCCTCGGTGACCGCGGACAGTTCCTCCTTGGCCCGCCGAGCCGCCTCAACGACCCGCCGCCGGGTCTGCGGGTCCGCCGCCAGGTCGATGCCGTGGTCCCGGTGGAACTCGGCGACCAGGTGCTCCACCAGGCGGTGGTCGAAGTCGTCACCGCCCAGGTGCGTGTCGCCGGCCGCGGCGCGGACCTCGACGGTGCCGTCACCGGCGGTCAGTACGCTGACGTCGAAGGTCCCGCCGCCGAGATCGACCACCAGGATCGTCTGTCGCTGGCGCAGGTGCAGCCCGTAGGCCAGCGCGGCAGCCGTCGGTTCGTTGATCAGCCGCAGGATCTCCAGGCCGACGAGTCGGCCGGCCTCGCGGGTCGCGGTGCGCTGGGCGTCGTCGAAGTGCGCCGGTACGGTGACCACCGCCCGGTCGATCCGTTCACCGAGCGTCCTGGCCGCCTCGTCGACGAGGTTGCGTAGCACCAGCGCGCTGATCTCCTCCGGAGCGTACCGGCGGCCGTTGACGTCGAACCGGGCCAGACCGCCGTCACCGACCACGCCAAAGGCCACTTCGGCCGCTTCCCGACCGACCTCGTCGTAACGCCGTCCGGCGAAACGTTTGGCGGAGTGGACGGTCCCCTGCGGGTTGAGCACCGCCTGCCGGCAGGCGGCGTCGCCCACCAGCAGGGCGCCGGCCTCGGTGAACGCCACCACGGAGGGAGTGGTCCGCGACCCGGTCAGGTTCGGTACGACCGTGGGCCGGCCCCCCGAGACCGCGGCGATGACCGAGTTGGTGGTGCCCAGGTCGATTCCCACTGCGCGCGGCATGACCGTCCCCCCTCGTACCGGCGTCCGGCGCGGGCCGGTTGAGCTGTCGTGATCGTGGCAGCCGCCCGGATGACGCCGCGTCACCCGGGCGGAGTGAGCTCGGGTGGGTGACGGCCGGGCGTGCGACCGGACGTGGGTCATCTGACGCCCGCCGGGAAGGCGTAGACCGGCCCGGGGCCGGGTACCGCTGCCGCCATGACCGACGCACCGCGGCTCCCCGACTACGTCGACGGCCTGGACTTCCCGCTCTCCCGTGAGGACTTGGTCCGGCGGGCACAGGAACTCGGCGCGGACACCGCGTTGCTGCAGGCGCTACGGGCGCTGCCCGCCGAACGGTTCGTCAACGCCGAGCAGTTGCTGGCCGAGATCGGCCCACCCGGCTGAACCCCCGACCCACGACGGACGGTGTGCACGTACCGCGTTTCGTCCGGTTGACGCCGGGTACCGGCGTCGGGTGTTCTACGCGGAGTTCTCCAGTACCCGGCACCGGTTGCACGACGGTTACCTGACCACCACCGCCAGCGATCTGCTGGCCGCCGATCCCCGACTGCGCGACCTCGACGTCGAGGTCCGGTTCGACGGCGGCGTCGCGCATGTGACGGGCGACGTCGCCGACGAGGCGGCACTGCGGCGGGTCCGCGAGGCGATCGGACGGTTGGCGGGGGTGCACGGGGTCTGGGACCGCGTCCGGATCGCCGGCGCCGAGCCGGTGATCCTCGACATCGGCTGCGGCGACGGCCCGCAGTACCCCGGCAACATCGGCCTGGACCAGCGACCGGGCAAGGCGGTGGCGGTCGTCGCCGATCTGCGTGACGGCCTGCCGATGCGCGACGACGCGGCGGATCAGATCTTCGCGGTGCACGTGCTGGAGCACCTGACCGACTACCTGCGCCTGATAGACGAGTGCCACCGGGTGCTGCGGCCCGGCGGTGTGCTGCATGTGCTCTCCCCGTGGTGGCGGCATGTCAACGCGGTCGCGGACCCGACCCACCTGCGGTTCTTCGACCTGCAGACGATCAAGGGCATCTGTCAGCAGCCCGGGGCCGCCGGACGCTGGTATCCCCAGCACGCCTCCTGCGACGGGGCCACGGTCTTCGCCGACCTGGTCGCCGCCCGTCCGAACGATCCCGAGCCGTCACCCGGCCACCTCGCCCGGTTCTTCGACTAGTCGCCGGCCGGGTCAGGCCCCGGCCGGCGGCGGCACCAGTCCGCCGGCCACCAGGACCAGCCAGGTGAGTTCCGGATGGACGATGTCGCTGTGCGCGCCGGCCGGTGGCCCTCCGCGGCGCACGACGGCGGTGGCGTTCACGTTGTGGAGCCGGCGATGCTCCAGTCGGTAACCGCCGTGGCCTGTTGCCGCCAGTGGCAACGACCGGGCACCGACGGCGGTGGCACCGTGGAAGCCGAGTGCCCCCCACCGCTCGGCGAGCGCCGGGGTCGCTGCGGCGTCGTCCCCAGCGGCCAGCGAGGCGAGCGGATAGAACACGCCCAGGGCCGAGTCGTTGGTCGAGAAGCAGACCGAGACCGGCCCGTCGATCCGGGCCGGCAGCCCGGCCAGAGCACCGGACCGGACCGGATCGAACGGCAGCGCCGGGGCGAAGGCGAACCTGGAGAACGCCCCTTGCAGCAGGGTCAACGACCGTACCGGGCGAACCGCTCCGCCGGCTGCCGGCTGCGCCGCGTCGGCGGCGAAGCTGACCAGCCGAGCCCCGAAGCTGTGCCCGACCAGGTGGATCCGCACGGACGGCGCCATCGTGGCGAGCCGGGTCAGCACCGGCCCCAGGCCGGCCCGCCCGATCCGGCCGGCCCGGCCCTTCATCTGCCAGTAGGTCAGTTGCCGCAGCGCCTCCTTGGCCCCGTACCAGATTCCGCGCAGCGGGTCCACCAGCCCGGCCGCGCCGCCGACCGCCGCGTCCAGTGGGGTGTGGCAGCGCCGCAGCTCGTCGAGGAAGCGGGCGTACAAGGTGACCGGGTCCACGTCGAGCATCGCGGGCAGCGCCGATGCGGGTCCGGCCGGAGCCGGACCGTCCACAGGTCTCCCGGCCCTCGCCCGGACCGGGCTGGTCGGTACCGCGTCGCCGTCGTCGCCGCAACCGTCGTCGCCGCAACCGTCGTCGGTCACCGTCGCGAACTGGCGGAGTTCGTTGGCGAAGGCCCGCACCCGGGCCTGGGTAGGCGAGGTGCGCAGCAGGTGCGCCATCCGGTCCAGGGCCGGCGCGCCAGCAGGGAAGGTGGCCCGCAGCACGTTCAGCGTCTCGTCGTCCAGAACCGCCGATCGGGGACGGCCCGTGCCGCGACGGCCGACCGGACCTGCCCCGGCACGGGCACCGGCGAGCCCGGCCGGGCCGGGACCGGGCCAGGTCGCGCCGACCGGCTCGAAGTCCGGTGCCGGCTCGTCGGGCCACCGGCGCGCCGGCCAGTGCACGCCGACCAGCCCCAGACTCTCGGCCCACGGTCCCGCCCGCCGGGCCTGGCCGGCGAGCAGGTTGAAGAAGGCGGCGTAGAGCGCGTAAGCGACATCCCGATCGTTGTTCCAGCCGTGCGCGAGCACCACCAGATCGGTGACGCCACGGGCGCGGGCACCGGACAGCAGCGCGGCCACCGACACCGGGTCCGGATCCCCTCCGGCGTCGAAGCGCAGCTCCCACCATGGAAGACCGCCGATCCGTCGGTCCATCATCGGGCCCCTCCCGCCGCAACCGGTGGTCACACCGACTGCAGTGCCCGCATCAGGTCCACCAGCCCGTGGCCCTGGTAGCGCCGGTCGCGGCCGAGCGGCACGGCGGTGTCGAGCAGGATCTGCTTGATCCGCTCAGGCTGGCCGATGAACTCACGACGCACCGACAGGAACGCAGCGACCGCACCGGAAACATGTGGTGCCGCCACACTCGTACCGGACTCCTCCAGGTAGACCGCCGTGCGCGGGTCCGGGCCGCCGGCCTGGGTGGTGGCCAGCCGGGCACCCGCCGCGCAGGAGACGATCCGCTCGCCGGGAGCGACCAGGTCGGGCTTACGGCGGCCGTCGCCGGTCGGCCCCTTCGAGGAGAAGTAGGACACCCCGTAGGTGTGCGGCATGTCGCGGTGCGTCGACCCGACCGTGATCGCGCGTTCGGCGTTGCCCGGATCGTTGATCGTCGCGCCCAGCGTGAATTGCGACGGTACGCCGAACGGCGCGCCCACCGCGCCGTACCCGGAGTTCCCGGCGGCGGTCACCACGACCACCCCGGACCGGACCAGTTTGTCCACCTCGCGGCAGAGTGGGGACTGGCCACATGCGAACCACTCCGGATCGAACTCGTACCCGACGCTGAGGTTGACCCCGTGGATGCGCATCACCCGGTCGCTGCGCGCGTTGACCTCGCGCACGTAGGCCAGCGCGGCGATCACCCGGGACACCCGTTCGGTGAGATCACCCCCGCCGTGCAGCACCTTCAGGCTGACCAACCTGGCCAGCGGCGCGACACCCACCATCGAGGCCGGATCGACCACCGGGCGTGACACCGGGACCGGGACGGCCGGATCGTCGATGTCGTAGCGGTGCTCGATCACCCGTACCGTCCGCTGCGGATGCCGACGCACCCAGTCGTCCACGCCGCCGGCGATGATCCCCGCGACGTGGGTACCGTGGCCGCTGTCGTCGGTCAGCGCGTCATGTGACCGGGGCCGCGCCCCGGGCGGGAAGCTGCGGTGCAGGTCGCGAACCTCGGGTGCGCTGAGCGTCGCGTAGCTGGCGAAGTGCGGGTGCCGCGCGTCGATGCCCGAGTCGACCACCGCCCAGACGATCCGTTCGCCGGTGGCGTTGAAGGTCCGCCGGGCCGCGTCCGCCTTGATGGTGGCCGCCGAGACGTCGATCTGAGGCCGGACCGGGAAGTCCGGCCAGATCCGGTGCACGCTGCGCTGATGCGGATCGCCGATCACGGTGTCCGCCGCTACCAGCCGCTTCATCTGGTTGACGCTGAGTTCACCGACGACGTACTCGCCGGCCAGTGGCCGGGGGTGCCGACCCGCGGTGACCCGGAACCAGAGTCCGGCCAACTGCTCGGTGGCGCGCTGCGGTCCGCCAGCGAAGTGCAGGTTGACCGCGACCAGCACCGGCACCGGCTCGTCCGGGCCGAGTGGGAAGCCGAGGCGCTGCCGCCCGGTTACCGCCCGCAACGGATCGGTGATCACCCCGGGCGCGGCGAGCGGTGCTGGACTGTCCGGACCGGGCGCGCCGTTGCCGACGGTGGCGGGCGGCCCGTCGGGTGCCGGCACAGCCGATGCCCGGTGGCCGGCCAGCAGCGTAGCCCGCGCCCGACCGGCGTCGGTCAACGACCAGGTCCGGCCACCGGTGACCAGGTTGGCGGCGCGCAGCCGGTCCAACGCCTGCCGGACCCGGTGGTGCCACTGCGGTTCGCCGTCGCGGTCGGCACGCTCGGCGTCGCCGAGCCGGTCACCGTACCGGAAGGCCACCTCGCGCAGCACCGCAGCGAGCCCGGGGGCGGCCCGGGGGCGGCCGGCGAGCGCGATCAGCGTACGGCTGTCCCAGTCATCCGGCTGCGTCACGGCGGTCCCCTCCCACCAGCGCCGCGAACGGCCGATCGACGACCGCAGCGGCCACCTCAAGCATAGAGCGACGAGACAACTACTTGAAGTGAGCAATCGACCTCACTTCCGGACCGCCACCGGCCCCGAAAACAGGAAACCTGCTCAGCTACGCATCGCCCGGCTCTACGGTGAGGAGACGAGAGCCATCACAGACCGTCATCCCCCGGGGCGGACCGACGCCAGGGAGGTGACGCCCGTGCTGGAGCGTCCGGCAGCCACTATCAGCTCGGTACGGCACCGCCGGATGGCCCACGCCCGGCACGCCTGGGCCTACGACGGCCACGCCCATCTCGAGGTCAGCACGGACGACCATGGTCGGGCGATCGCCGACGTGCAGCGGCTGGAGCAGGCTCTGCACGAGGTCGACGGGGTGCACTGGGCGGCCTGGAACGGCGCGCTGGGCCGGATGGTGATCCGGTTCGACCCGGAGGTGCTCGGCAACTCCCGGCTCGTCGCCGCGCTCGCCGACGCGGAGCGGCGCCTCGCCCCGCGAGCGACCGGCACCACCCACGTCGACGCCGGCCTCGGTAACGCCGTGTCACTGGCCGGTGATCTGATCGGCGCCGGTGTCGGAGCTGTAGGCAAGGTACTCCGGCTGCCCGCACTACCCAACGAACTCGCCGCACTGCCCGCCGCCTTCGAGCACGTGCCGCAGCTGCGTTCCTGGTTGCGCCGTACTCTCGGCCCGGTCGGCGCCGACCTCGGTCAGGCGTTGTTCAGCACCGCCGTGGCAGCGGCCTCACAACGCCCGCTGACCAGCCTCACCGACGCCGTACTGCGGGTCGCGCTGATCGCCGAGGATTCCGCCTACCACAAGGTGTGGGCCGCCCGGGCCCACGAACTGCATCCCGACCCGGACAGCAGTCGCGCACCGGCGCTGCCGGCGCCGGACCGCCCTCGACCGTTGCCGGACGGCCCGATCGAGCGGTACGCCCAACGGATGAGCACGCTGACCCTGGTCGCCGCCGGAATGCTCACCATGCTGCCGGGCGGCCGGCAGCGTGCCGCCCGAGTCACCGCGGTCGCGTCCCCGCGCAGCGCCCGGACCGGCCGCGACGCCTACTGCGGGGAGCTCGGCCGGATCCTCGCCCGGCGGGGCGTGGTGGTGCGGGAAGCCGCCGCGCTGCGCCGGCTGGACCGGGTCGACACGGTGATCGTCGACGCCTCGGTTCTACTCACCGGCCGCACCCTGGTCACCGCGGTGGTCCCGATCAGCGCAACAGAGGAGCAGGCCCGCCGGGTCGCGGCCCGACTGGTCGATCCCGCCACCGACCCGGGGGACGGCCGCGACCAGCCCCAGCCGCCCCCCGGCAGAGCAGACGCCGGCGAAGCCACCGACGGCTGGGCGTTGACTGCCCCGCACCGGCTCACCCATGCGTTGCCAGCCGACCTGCTGGACCGGCTCGGCAGCAGTGCACCGCCGAACGGCGCCCGGGCCGGGACTCCTGGCGGCGACCTGCTGGTGCTCACCCACCACGGAGAGCCGATGGCCCTGGTACGCGCCGAGGCCGAGCTGGACCCGCTGGCGGAGGCGCTCACCACGGCAGCCCGCCGGGTAGGCCAGCTGCTCATCGCGGGCCGCAGCCGGGCCGGCCGCAGTCCGGCGACCGGCCCGACCGGCAGCATGCTCGCCAGCCGCTGCCAGGCGGCGGGGACGGTGGCCGGGGGATCGAAACTGGCCGCCTCCGTACGGACGTTGCAGCAGGCCGGTCACGGGGTCACCCTGATCGCCGCCCGTAACGACGTCGCCCTGGCCGCCGCAGACTGCGGAATCGGGGTGATCCGGGCCGCCGCCCGGCGCCCGCCCTGGGGTGCTCACCTGATCTGCGCGCCCGGGTTGGAGACCGCCTGGCTGGTACTGGAGGCGACGGCGTTGGCCCGTTCGGTGAGCACCGACAGCGCCCGGCGTGCCATGCTCGGCTCCGTCGCCGCCGCCGCGCTCGGCGTGCTCGACGGTAGCCCCCGTGGCGGCTCGCGGTCGTTGCTGATCGACAACGTGGCTGGCCTGGTCAACCTGGCGATCGGGCACCGGGCGGCCCGAGGGCTGCGTGGACGGCCGACACCCGCGCCGCGAAGCCGGGCGCCCTGGCACGCCATGCCGGTCGACGAGGTACTCACCCGGCTCGGCTCCTCGACCGAAGGGCTCAGCGACGTACAGGCCCGACAGCGACAGGCTGAACAGTCCGGTGGTCAATCCGACGACGGACCGGCCCGGGGCCTGTGGCAGGCCACCGCAGCCGAGTTGGACACCCCGCTGACCGGTCCACTGGCCGCCGGTGCCGGGGTGTCGGCGATGACCGGATCGACCGTCGACGCCGTCATGGTGCTCTCGGTGATCATGGCAAACGCGCTGCTCGCCGGTGCCCAGGAGATGGCGGCCGGGCGGGCGCTGCGCCGGCTGCTCAGTGCCGGGGCCCTGCGGGTACGGCTGCAGCGCGACGGGGAACAGCACGTCCGACCGGCGGAGGACCTGGTGGCCGGCGACCTCATCTGCCTGGAAGCCGGCGACTCGGTGCCCGCCGACTGCCGGCTGGTCACCGCGAACGGGCTGGAGATGGACGAGTCCAGCCTCACCGGTGAGTCGGTGCCGGTAGCGAAGACCGTCGACGGCACCGGAGCCGACGCGGTCGCCGACCGCACCAGCATGGTGTACGCGGGCAGTACCGTGGCCGCCGGCACGGCAACCGCCGTCGTGGTGGCGACCGGTCGATCGACCGAGGCTGGCAGCTCCGTCGACCAGGTGCAGGACGAGTCCCCTCGGGGCGGGGTGCAGGCCAGGCTGCGTCAGATCACCTCGGCGTCGGTACCGACCGCGCTCGCCGCCGCCGCGGCGACCCTCGGCAGCGGGCTGTTGCGGGGCCGGCTGGCCGAATCGGTCGGGTCCTCGGTGGCCCTCGCCGTCGCCGCCATCCCCGAAGGGCTGCCGTTCGTCGCCACCGCCGCCCAGCTCAGTGCGAGCAGACGGCTGTCCCGGCACAACGTGCTGATCCGGGATCCCCGGGCGATGGAGGCGCTCGGCCGGGTCGACGTGATCTGCTTCGACAAGACCGGCACCCTAACCCAGGGATCGATCCGGCTGCAGAGTGTCTGCGACGGCCGCCGAACCGAGCCGGTCGACGCGCTGGGCTCCGACCTGCGACGGATTCTGTCGGCGGCGCTGCGGGCCACCCCGGTTCCGGACGGCGATCAGAAACTGCCTCACCCGACCGACCAGGCGGTGGTCGACGGCGGGTACTCGGCCGGGGTGGGCATCCGCGAAGGCGCCGAAGGCTGGGAACCCCTCGCCGAGCTGCCGTTCGAGCCGGGCCGGGGCTTCCACGCGGTGCTCGGTACCTGCCCGGGTGGTGCCGTCATCAGCGTCAAGGGCGCCCCGGAGACGGTGCTGCCGCGGTGCGCGACCTGGCGCCGCACCGACGGGGTGGTGCCGCTGGACGACGCCGGCCGCCGCGAGATCGACCTGGCCATCGACGGGCTGGCCCGCAACGGTTTGCGGGTACTCGCCGTCGCCGGTCGGGTCGCGTCCGGTCGCCGGGACCTCGACGACGACCGGATCGACCGGTTGGAGCTGCACGGGTTGCTCGGCCTGGCCGACCCGCCACGCGACACCGCCGCCGACGCCGTCCGGCGGCTGCGCCGCGCCGGGATCACCGTGGTGATGCTGACCGGTGACCATCCGAGCACCGCCGAGTCCATCGGCTCGCAACTCGGCCTGCTCGACGGCAGCGCGGTAGTCACCGGGGCGGACCTCGACGCCGCCGGACCGGACCAGCTGCCCGAACTGGTGTCCCGGACAGCGGTCTTCGCCCGGGTCAGTCCGGCCCACAAGGTCGCCGTGGTCCGGGCGCTGCGCCAGGCGGGCCGGGTCGTCGCGGTGACCGGTGACGGCGCCAACGACGCACCGGCGATCCAACTCGCCGACGTCGGAATCGCCCTCGGCGATCACGGCACCAGCGCCGCCCGCCAGGCGGCGGACATGATCGTGGTCGACGGCCGGATCGAGAGCATCGCCGAGGGTGTGGCCGAAGGGCGGGCGATGTGGGTGTCGGTGCGTGAGGCCCTCGCCCTGCTGCTCGGCGGCAACCTGGGGGAGATCCTCTTCTCGGTCGGCAGCTCGCTCATCGCCGGCCAGCAGGCACTCAACCCCCGGCAGATCCTGTTCGTCAACCTGATGACCGACCTGCTGCCGGCGATCGCCGTGGCGTCCCGCCCACCACGGGGAATCAGCGCCGACGAACTCGCCCGCGAGGGACCGGAGTCGTCGCTCGGCGCCAGTCTCAACCAGCAGGTCGCCCGGCGGGCGGCGGCGACCGCGCTGGCCACCACCGGAGGTTGGCTGACCGCCCGGTTCACCGGCACCCCCGCCCGTGCCGGCAGCGTGGCGCTCGCCGCGCTGGTGGCCGCCCAGTTGGCGCAGACCGCGGTCGCCGCGAAGGGTGATCCGACGGTACTGGCGGCCGCCGGGGTGTCGCTCGGGGCGTTGTTCGGGGTGGTGCAGACGCCGGTGGTCAGTCAGTTCTTCGGCTGCCGTCCACTGGGACCGGTCGGCTGGTCGATCGTCGGCGGTTCGGCGGTCGCCGCGGCAGGGCTCGGGCTGCTGCCGCTGGAACGGATCGAACGGCTCCGCCGGACCCGCCTGGGCCGGTTGACAACGGATGTCGCTCACCGGGGCGCCGGTCACCGGGTACGCCGGGCCGTCCGCCCGGTGCGCCGGCTGCGGCCTACCGGCACCGACGCCCCGGTCCCGGTCTGACACCCGGAGTCGGCGGCCTACGCCGCCGCGCTGATCTGGCGTTCGAAGCGCTGCCGTAAACCGTCCGCCCGTTGCGGGTCGGTGAAACCCTTGAACGCCTGATCGACGAACTCCGCCGGGATCATCGCCTCGACCTGGGTCCGAAAGTCCTGGTCGAGCTGGGCGACGGTCAACTCAGGCGGATCGGTGAGCCGGGCCACGATCGGGCCGGCGTTCATCCGGGACAGCAGGTACGGCGTGCCCGGCGTACCTGTCGCGCACAGGTAGTAGCCGTAGGCCGTGCCCACGTCGTCGGATCGGACGGTGGCCGGGTCCAGCCGCCAGACCTCCGCAGTGCACAGCATCCGTTCGTCCGGGTTGACCTCGTGGCCGTGCGCGGCGTGCTCGTCCGCAGTGGACTGCTCGATGGTGGTCGCGATCCGCAGCGCGGCGTCGTCGCGCAGTTGCGCCTCGGTCAGCACCGGCGCGGTCGCCGCGGTCGAGTAGTGCAAGCCACCCGCGAGCAGTATCAGCACCAGCAGCTCCGGTACCAGCCACCACGCCGCGACGCGTCGGCGCGACACCCGAGGCAGATTGACATATTTCAACACCACAGCAGTGTCTCAGCAGCCGGTCGGGAAGGGAAGCCGCCGACGTGCCGGTTTGCGAAGCGGGACGGCCGGCGGCTGCGGTCAGTGGCCGCCCTTGCCCTCGCCGAACCGCAACGCCAGCGCCGGACACATGTTGACCGCCTTGCGGGCACCCGGTTCCAACCACACCGGAACCGGGGACGGCGGGAAGGCCGGATAGCCGTTCGCGTCGAGACGGATGAACTCCGGAACCACGTGTGCGCACAGGCCGTGCCCGTCGCACCGGGTCCAGTCCACACTCAGCCGCTTGGTGCCGCCGGACGGCGCGTCAGCCGGCAACGGGAGGACACCCTTGACCGGCTTGCCGCAGCCGTCGCCCTGGGCGTGGGCGGCCAGGTCCTCGGTGAACACCTCCAGCGCCGAGATGGCGAACCGGGACGTACCGTCCGGATGGCTGCAGGCACCCCGGCCCTTCACCACACTCGCCGCAGCCCGGACCATGTCGACCGCCGCGCTGCCGATGACCAGGGAGTCGACGGTGCGGGCCAGGTCCGGCAGGCCGAGCCGACAGGGCCCGCACTGCCCGGCCGACTCACCGGCGAGATAGTGCACCACCCGGGCGACCTCGCCCATCGGACAGGTGCTGTCGCCGAGCGGGATCGTGATGCCGGCGCCAATCGTGCCACCGACCTTGGTGAAACCTTTCCGGGACACGTCGACCACGGACACCGCCTCAGGGGTGATCCACTTGCCGTGGAAGCCACCGATCAGCAGCCCCGGTCCGACCGGTGCCTCGCACAGTTCCAGAATGTCCCGCAGCGGGGTCCCGGTGGGGCACTCCACCACGGCCGGACGGGCGGCGGACCCGCCGATGGTCAGCAGCACCGTCCCCGGTTCGTCGGCCAGGCCGACCGCGCCGTACTCGTAGGGGCCGAGCCGGGCGGCGATGGCGAGCTGGGAGTACGTCTCCGCGTTGGACAGCAGCGTCGGCAGGCCGGACACCCCGGAGTCACTGGCCCGGACCTTGACGCCGGGTGGGATGTGCGGGAGACCGTTGATGCCCCGGACCAGCGCCCCGCCCTCGCCGGAGATGAACCGGTGCGGGACGGTGACGATGCTGGCCGGCACCGGCATCCGGCGTTCGGCCAGCGCCGCCGACAGCGACGCGCCGCCGACGCCGTCGTCGGCGACACCGATGACGATCTCGTCGGCCTCCAGCGCGTACGCCGCCAACGCGGCGCCGTCCAGGATCAGGTGCGGGGCTCGGGTGAGCAGCACCTTGTCCTTCCAGCTGGCTGGCTCCCCCTCGGTGGCGTTGACCACGACGACAACCGGTTTGTCCTGCTTGTCGGCTGACTCGACGACCGCCTTGACCTTGCGGTGGAACGGAAACCCGGCGCCGCCCCGTCCCCGCAGGTCGATCGCTTCGGCCAAGCGCATCAGGTCGTCGACCGACAGTGGTCCGACCCCGCCGTGCACCTGTTCGTGCGCCCGCAGATCGAGCCGACCGAACTCCTCGAACCCGGCGGTCAACCGGGGCGGGCCGACGGTGGCGACCGGCGGGACCGATGCCGTGCTCAATTCGCCTCTCCTCGAAGCTGCGTCCAGTACTCGTCGTCGGAATCCTCCGCGTCCCGACGTCGCCGGGACCGCCGGCTGCCCGCGGACTCCGCCGCAGCCGCCCGCTGGGCCCGCCGGGAGGCCAGATCGACCAGCGTCGGGGTGTCGTCGGCCGGCAGGTAGTCATCCAGCTCCCGGTCCACCGGTGCCGGATCGGGGTCGGCCCGGTAGCGCGACGCCCGACCGCGGGCCGGCTCGGCGGAGACCGGACGGTCGTCGAACCGGCCGCGCGGGCCGGCCCCGGAAACCGGACGGTCGTCGGCGAACCGGCTACGGGCACCGGTGCCCGAGACCGGACGGTCATCAGCGTAGCGGCCCCGGGAGCCGATGGTCTCCGCCACCGAACGCCGTGACTCGCGAGGCTCGTAACCACCGTCGTCGGCGACCTGGCGCCGCCGGCCGCCGGCCGGCTCGGCGTAGCGCCGCTGGTCCGGCTCCTCGGTGTAGCGCCGGCGTGCGCCGGTGTCGTCCTCGGCGTACCGGCCCCGGCCGGTGTCGTCCTCGGCGTACCGGCCCCGGCCAGTCTCCTCCTCGGCGTAGCGACCGCGGCCGGAGTCGGACCGGCGGTACTCCCGGGAGTCCTCGGTCGCGGCCGGACGCGACCGCGGTGCGGGTCGTCCCACCTCGGGTACCCGGTACCGGTCGGCGGACCGGGTGGACGTGCCGCGCCCGGCACCGGCCGGCGCCCATGAATCGATCATGTCCACACCACTGTCGCCGAACGACCCGAAGCGGGCGGTCGCCGGTTCCAGGCTGATCCCGTCGTCCCGGCTGCCCCGGCGGCGCGACGATCCGGATCCGGACCGGGAGTCGTCGGCCATCCTGCCGACCGGCTTCATCGAGGTGCCGGTGGCCTGCGACACGAACGGCTTCTTCTTGCCCACGCCGGTGGCGAACCGGACCAGTAGAGCGATCACCACCAGCACGACGCAGATCACGTAGCTGAGCGTCACCCAGGTCGCCGGAGGTCGGCCGGTGCCGAGTCCGTGCGTGATCCCGATCGGCCATGCGACGTAGGCGCCGCTGTGCAGCGCTCGCCACAGCCACGGCGGGCCCACACCGACCCACCGGGCCCGCGCCAGACCGGTCCACATAATGGCGAACATGAGGTACGCCGCGAGGGTGCCCATACCCACGTAGATCGCCTGACCGCCGCCGAGGAACGGGATGAACGCCCCGACAGCGGAGACCGCACCGGTGGTGATCTGCGTGATGACGTGCAGCACCAGGAAGGTGATCGCCATGATCCCGGTGGTGCGGTGCGCCGACTGCAGCAGCACCCGGTGCCGGGGCAGCAGCACGATCCGGTCGGTCGCCAGCAGACCGACCATCACCGTGATGCTGAGCGCGACCAGGGCGAAGACGCCACCGAAGAAATCCAGGAAGAAGAACGCGTAGACGTACCCGACCCGGCCTGCCGACGTGAGCATCGCCAGGGCCCAGAAGGCCGCCAGCACCGACGCCGAGAGAATCAGGACCGAAAGGCGGGACGGCTGTCGCCCGCCGGAGAGTTCTGCCCTGGGGCCGGCGGGTCGCTGGTTCTGGTTCGTCCGCGCCATCTGCTCCTCGATCTCCACTCGGTGCCATCCACACACCCGCACCGGCCGGACCGATCCGCCCGGTCCACCGCGAGTGCCCTGCCCTTGGCTTGGCGCCGGAGAAACCGTACCGCTTCCCGGTCGTTTCGCCCGCTCCAGTGCCGTCCCTCAGCATCTACGTAGTTGAGGCGTCGACGGATGAACGGCACGCGGATTTGATTGTCAGGTCACCAGGCTGCCGGAATCATCCCGCTACCTACCACTCAATCCACGTGCAAAAACGTACCTGACGACACACAAAGTCACCGTATGATCACAATAGATTCTAAGCCGAAATTAAGATGCCCCTCCGGCGACCGCGAGGAGGGCGGCGCCGGAGGGGCGGGTTCCCGGGTGAGCGGCGGGAACCTGTCTGTGTCGGCCGGAGTCAGTCCTCCCGCAGCTCACAGGTGGCGAGCTGGTCCAGACCGGCCGGGTGCTGCCCCTGCCGACCGATCGAGATCGCGATCCGCTCGATCGCCGCCGCCCGCTTACTCGCCAACGGACCAAGAATCGCGTTGTCCACGAAGTTGGGACCACCCTGACCCTGACTGCTCACCAACCGCGCGTTGGCCTCGGCAAGCTGCGTCTCCAGCGCCTGCAGATTCCGGTCCACCTCGGCCTGCGCCGCCGCCGGCACCGCCGGCAACCGGTCCACCACGCTCGGACAGACGATCACCCCGACATCGTTGGCGGCAGAGGTGTCCGCCGCCGCGAGACCGAGACCGGCCCCCATGATCACAGCCGCCAAGCCGACCGTGCCGGCCACCTTCCACCGCCGGGAGTTCAACGGCGAGGGACCGACCGGGTGGTCGACCCTCCGCCGGGGAGAACGCGAGTACATGGGACTGACAACCTAACCCTTCTGGGGACAGTTGCCGGTAGCCGCGCCGCTCGATCGACGGCATCCCGGTGGGCCGCACGGCCCGTGTCCGGCGACGCCCCGAGCGTGGGGCCGCCAGACACTGTCGGAGGATGTTCGGTGAGGCGTCGGCGGTCTCCGCCGGTGTCTCGACCATGCATACGGCGGTCCGACGGGGACGGTTCAACCGGGTCTACAGATCGTTAGACCGACGGGCACCGCGTCGACGGGGCGGGGTCGACAGCACCGGGACGGGCACCCACCGGGCCGCCGCCGATGGCCGATTTCGAAGGTGGGGCGACGCAGCCGACTCTTGCGGGAGACCGACGTTAAGGCGCGCCGCCCCGCCGAGACACACTACTCGCGCACCCTGCGAGAACGATTGCTGGACGCGCTGTAGCGGACTAGCAATTGCTTGGTTCGACGGCCAGCACGGCACCCCATTGCTGAGCCACGACTCAACGCAGCCGATTCGGCACCGACCGCACCGGGACCGGCCGGCCAGCCCCACACGGGCGCGTCGGGACCGCCGCCCGGCGCCCACGGTGCCAGAATACGACGGGTGACGACATCTGCTTCCGGGCCGAAGGTCAGCGACGCGCTGCGCGACTTCTGGCGCGAACGGCACCTGTGCACGCTGACCACGCTGCGCCCGGACGCAAGCCCGCACGTGGTTCCGGTGGGAGTGACCTTCGACCCGGACGGCGGCGTCGCCCGGGTGATCACCTCCGGCCGGTCCCGCAAGGCCGCACACGTGCGGGCCGCCGGCGTGACCGGGGCCCGGGTGGCCGTCTGCCAGGTCGACGGGAAGCGATGGTCGACGCTGGAAGGCCTGGCCCGGCTGCACGACGATCCGCCAACGGTCCGGGATGCGGAGCAGCGCTACGCCCTGCGGTACCGGGTACCACGCCCCAACCCGGATCGGGTGGTGCTCGTCATCACGGTCACCCGTCGGCTCGGCAACGTCTGATCCGGGCGGCGTCACGCGGATCACCACCGGCGGGGTGGCCATGTCGAGCGACGCGGCGAACCGTTACCGTCGGACGATGCCCCCCAGATCCGGACCGGCTGTGGTCACCGTCATCGGTATCGGCGCCGATGGATGGGACGGGCTGTCCGGCGCCGGCCGGTCGGCGCTGCGCGCCGCGACCGCGCTGCTGGGCAGCCGCCGGCAGATCGAGCTGATCCCACCGCCCGAGCGGCCGGCGACCACCGGCACCTGGCCCACCCCGCTGCTCGCCCACCTGCCCCGACTGCTCGACGAACACCGCGGGCAGCACCTCGCTGTGCTGGCCAGTGGCGACCCGATGCACTACGGCATCGGCGGCACCCTGGTCCGGCTGCTCGGCCCCGAGCGGGTACGGGCGGTGCCTCACCCGTCGGTGGTCTCGTTGGCCTGCGCCCGGCTCGGCTGGCCGGTCGAAGAGGTCGACGTGGTCAGCGCCGTCGGCCGCCCGGTACAGCTGCTGCACCCCCTGGTCCACCCCGGGCGCCGGCTGCTGGTGCTCAGCGCCGGCACGGCCACCCCGGGTGAGGTAGCCGACCTGCTCACCGCACGGGGCTACGGACCCAGCCCGCTGACCCTGCTGGAACAACTCGGCGGCGCCCGGGAACGGCTGCGGACGGCAACCGCCCAGGACTGGGGCGGCCTCGACGTCGACCCGCTCAACGTCGTCGCGGTGCAGTGCCGGGCCGAGCCGGACACCCCGCCGCTGCCCCGGATACCGGGGCTGCCCGACGACGTCTACCAGCACGACGGCCAGCTGACCAAACGGGAGATCCGGGCGGTCACCCTGGCCCGGCTGGGTCCCCTGCCCGGGCAGCTGCTCTGGGACATCGGGGCCGGATCGGGCAGCATCGCCATCGAGTGGTCCCGCGCCCACCCGCAGTGCCGGGCCATCGCCGTAGAGCACGACCCGCGGCGGGCTCAACGGATCGCGGCGAACGCGGAGACGCTCGGCGTACCGGGCATCACGGTGGTCGCCGCGGCGGCCCCGCAGGCACTGGTCGGCATGGACCCCCCGGACGCGATCTTCGTCGGCGGCGGGGTCACCACCACCGGGCTGCTGGACGCCGCCTGGTCGGCGCTGCGGCCCGGCGGCCGGCTGGTGGCCAACGCGGTGACCATGGAGTCCGAGGTGCTCCTCGCCGACTGGTATGCCCGCCACGGCGGCGACCTGACCCGGATCGCGATCAGTCGGGCAGCGCCGGTCGGCGGCTTCACCGGCTGGCGGCCGGCCATGCCGGTCACCCAGTGGGTGGTGCACCGCCGGTGACCGTCCACTTCGTCGGGGCCGGCCCCGGTGCCGCCGACCTGATCACCATCCGTGGCCGCGAGGTCATCGCGAGCAGCCCGGTCTGCCTGTACGCCGGCAGTCTGGTCCCGACCGAGCTGCTCGCCCACTGCCCGCCCGGGGCCCGGCTGGTCGACACCGCCCGGCTGACCCTGGACGAGATCGTCGCAGAGATGGTCGACGCGCACGCCGCCGGGCACGACGTCGCCCGGCTGCACTCCGGCGACCCCTCGCTGTTCAGCGCCGTCGCCGAGCAGATCCGTCGGTTGGACGCCGCCGGGGTGCCGTACCAGATCGTGCCCGGCGTGCCCGCCTTCGCCGCCGCAGCCGCCGCGCTCGGGCGGGAGTTGACCGTCCCCGAGGTCGGACAGACGGTGATCCTGACCCGGGTATCGGACCGGTCGACCCCGATGCCCCCCGGTGAGGAGCTGGCCGCCCTCGGTGCCAGCCGGACCACCTTGGTGCTGCACCTGGCGGTGCAACGGATCGACGCCGTCGTCGCCGACCTGGTACCGCACTACGGCGCGGACTGTCCGGTGGCGGTGGTGGCCCGGGCCAGCCGGCCCGATGAGGTGGCGCTGCGGGGCACGCTGGCCGACATCGCCGGCCAGGTGCACGCCGCCGGCGTACGGCGTACCGCAGTGATCATCGTCGGCGCGGTGCTCGGCGCGGAAAATTTCCCCGACAGCCATCTGTACAGCGCCGACCGGTGCCGGCATTGACAATCCTCCCCGCCTGAAGAAGGCCGGAGTATCCACGAAAGGAGTTTGCCGGATGGCTCACTCCCAGAACTCATTAGGAATCCGATGACCGGTGACCGCACCGGCCCCAGCCCGGACGGCGGACCACGGGTGCTCATTCTCGGCGGCACCGCCCAGGCTCGTCAGCTCGCCGCCGCGTTGGCGGCCGACCCGGCGGCGCGGGTGGTCACCTCGCTTGCCGGCCGGGTGGCCCGGCCCCGGCTGCCGCACGGCGAGACCCGCGTCGGTGGTTTCGGCGGACCGGACGGGCTGGCTAGCTGGCTGCGGGACGAGCGCATCGGCGCGGTGGTCGACGCCACCCACCCGTTCGCCACCCGGATCTCCGCCTCGGCGGTGCGGGCCTGCGCGCTGGCCGGTACGCCGCTGCTGGTGCTGCGCCGGCCCGGCTGGGTCGCCGGTGCGGGCGACGTCTGGCACCGGGTGCCGGACCTGGGCGCGGCCGCCGCCGCCCTGCCCCGGTTGGGCACCCGGGCGATGCTCACCACCGGTCGGCAGAGTCTGGCCGCTTTCGCGCCGCTGGCCGGGATCTTCTTCCTGATCCGTACGGTGGACCCACCGCAGCCGCCGCTGCCCGCCGACCGGGTGCTGCTGCTCGACCGCGGCCCGTACACCGTGGACGGCGAGCGGGCGCTGATGCGCGCGCACGCCATCGACGTGCTGGTGACCAAGGACAGCGGCGGCGACGAGACGTCCGCCAAACTGGTCGCCGCGCGCGAGCTCGGACTCCCGGTGCTGATGGTCGACCGGGCCGCCGCGCCACCCGTGCCGACGGTCAACGACGTCGGCGCCGCCCTTACCTGGCTGATCGGGCTGGGCGCGGCGGCGGGCGCTCAGCCCGGGTAGCGCCGTGGGGTGAACACCACCGGCGGCCCGGCGCCGTCGTGGCTGACCTGGGTCGCCGACGAGCCGACGATCAGCAGGGTCCGCATGTCGACCATGGCCGGATCCAGGTCGGCCAACGCCACCACGTCGACGCGTTCACCCGGACCGCCGACGTCGCGGCCCACCACCACCGGGGTGTGTGCCGACCGGTGCTCCAGCAGCAGGTCCCGGGCCCTGGCCAGCTGCCAGGTCCGGCTGCGCGACGCCGGGTTGTAGATCGCGATCACCAGGTCGGCGCGGGCGGCGGCGCGCAGCCGCCGTTCGATCACCGGCCAGGGCTTGAGCCGGTCCGACAGGGACAGCACGCAGTAGTCGTGCCCGAGTGGTGCCCCCACCCGGCTGGCCACCGCCTGGGCGGCGGTCACCCCGGGCAGCACCCGGACCGGCACGTCCTTCCAGCGGGGCTCGGCGGCGACCTCCAGCACCGCCGTGGCCATCGCGAACACCCCGGGATCACCGGAGGAGACCACCGCGACCCGGGCTCCGTCGGCCGCCAACCGCAGCGCGTGGGCGGCGCGCTGCGCCTCGACCTGGTTGTCCGACGGGTGCCGGCGTTGCCGGGGGTTGGCCGGCACCCGGTCCAGGTACGGTCCGTAGCCGACCAGGTCGTCGGCGGCCGCGAGGGCGGCCTGCGCCTGCGGGGTGATCCAGTCCCGGCCGGCCGGGCCGAGGCCGACCACCACCACCTCTCCCCCGCCGGACCGAGCAGGGTCGGCGGCGCTCGCCGCGACAGTGCCACCGCGACGGCTGGCCAGTAACGCCAGAGAGAAGTACGGCGCGGTCGCCGGGTCGACGTCGGCCAGCGGCGCGACGCGTTGCCCGACGGTGCTGGCCCGCTCGACGTACCAGGCGTCGTCGAGGCGGCCGGCGACGGTCAACGCGTCGCGGACGGCCGGGAAGGTCCGACCCAGCTTGAGTACGGCGGCGGCGTCGGTGTCGGCCAACCGTCGGGTCAGCTCCGCACCGGACAGGGTGCCGGGCAGGACGGTCAGCACCTCGTCGGCCTCGACCAGCGGCCGGCCGAGTGCGGCGGCTGCCCCGCTCATCGAGGTGACCCCGGGCACCACCTCGGTCGGGTAGCGGTGCGCCAACCGCTTGTGCAGGTGCATGTAGGAGCCGTAGAACAGCGGATCGCCCTCGGCGAGCACGACCACGGTCCGACCGGCGTCGAGGTGGGCGGCCAGCCGTCGCGCGCAGTCGGCGTAGAACTCGTCCATTGCCGCCCGGTAGCCGCCGGGGTGGGTGCTGCGTTCGGTGGTCACCGGGTAGACCAGCGCCTCCTCGATCTGTCCGGCGCGCAGGTACGGCTCAGCGATGGACCGGGCGACGCTGCGGCCGTGCCGGGCACTGTGGTGCACGATCACATCGGCGGCGGTGATCAGCCGGGCCGCCTTCACGGTGACCAGTTCCGGGTCACCGGGGCCGAGGCCGACGCCGTACAGCCGACCCGGGCCGCCGCGACGCGCGTTCATCTGCCCACCTGTCCCTCGTCGTCGCTGGCGATCGCGTTGAGTGCGGCGGCGGCCATCGCGCTGCCGCCGCGTCGTCCCCGGACCGCCAGGTGTTCCAGTCCGCCATGGTCGATCAAAGCCTGCTTGGACTCGGCGGCGCCGATGAAGCCGACCGGTACGCCGAGCACCGCCGCCGGCCGGCCGGCACCGGCGTCGACCAGCTCCAACAGTCGGAACAACGCGGTCGGTGCGTTGCCGACGGCGACCACCGCGCCGTCGAGGCGGTCGCCCCACAGTTCGACGGCCGCAGCGCTGCGGGTGGTGCCCAGCCGATCGGCCAGCTCAGGCACCCGGGGATCGGACAGGGTGCACAGCACCGGGTTGGCGGCCGGCAGCCGGCGTCGGGTGACCCCGGCGGCCACCATCGTGGCGTCGCAGAGGATCGACGCGCCGGCGCGCAGCGCGGCCCGGGCCGCCACCACCACCTGCGGCGAGAAGACCAGGTCGTCGACCAGGTCGACCATCCCGCAGGCGTGGATCATCCGGACGGCGACCCGGGCCTGTTCGGCGGTGAGCCGGCTCAGGTCGGCCTCGGCGCGGATGGTGGCGAACGACTGCCGGTAGATCTCGGCCCCGTCGCGGACGTGGTCCATCACGGCTCCTCGCGTGCGGTGCGGACGGCGGCGGCCAGCGCCGCCCCTGGTAGGACGTGGACGGTGGGGCGGCCGGGCGCGCTCACCTGGTAGCCGTCGCCGGTGGCGAGGACCCGCAGCGCCGGTCCCGCTGGGGTGCCGCAGCCGCGCTCACAGCCGATCCAGTGCACCGGCAAGTGCGCCCCACTGGCCGCGGCCGGCCGGCCGGCGTGCGTCGCCGCCGCGTCGGCCCGTACGTCGGCCCGCGACCGGGCACAGCCGGGACGGCCCGCGCAGGCGGTGACGCCGAGCCACGGCGACCCGGGGTCGGTGTCGAGACCCGCACGGTGCAGCCGGCGCGCCCAGCCGGGTGCGTCGGTGAGCCGAGGCAGCACCACGGTCCGCCACGGGGTGATCCGCGCCTGCGGTGCGGCGGCGGCGAGCAGGTCGGCCTGCGCGGCGGTGAGCTGACCCAGCGGTACGGCGAGCACGAGTGCCTGGTCGCCGTCGGGGCGGCGCAGCACGCCCACCGGCGGTACGCCGGACCGTCGCGGTGCGGTCGGCGGGTCGGCCGCGACCCGGTGGACGCCCGGCGTGGTGGCGAGCGCCGCGACGAACCGTGCCAGTTCGGCGGCGGCGAGGTCGCCGATGCGCCAGATGGTGCCGGCCACGGCACGTTCGTCGGCGAGGAAGATCCGGGCGGCGGCGACCGCCACCCGGACCGCGTCGGTCGGCGTGGTCCGTAGGCCGTGGTCGACCCCGGCGAGCCGGATACCGACCCGGCCGTCCGACCCGGGCAGCAGGCCCACGTCGGGGCGCGCCGCGACGGTGGCGCCCCGACCGTCGTCGACGGCGAACAGGAACCGGCCGGAGAGGCGGGTCAGCTGTGGCTGTGCGCAGATCGCCGCGTCGAGGGCGCGGACCTGCGCCGCGACGTCCCACCGAGGCACACTGTCCACACCGGCCAGTGGGGAGCCGAGGATGTTGCGGGCCCGGTCGTGTCCGGGTGCGGGCAGCAGCCCGGCCGCGCTCAGCCGGCCGGCGAGCACCCCGGCGGCGTCGGCGGCCACCCCCCGCAGTTGTACGTTGGCCCGGCTGGTCAGCTCCAGGTGTCCGTCACCGAGGTCACGGGCGGCGGCGGCCAGTACGGTCAGCTGGCCGGCGGCTAGCAGCCCACCGGGGCAGCGGACCCGGGCGAGGTGCCCGTCGGCGGCCGGATGCAGCGCCAGCGTGCCGGGGCAGGCATCGGGGCCGCCCCGGACGGGCGGCAGCGGCGAGGCGGACACGCGGCGGATACTACGGGCTGCCACGGGAGGCGACGCCCTCGCGGCGAATAGATCACACCTTGACGAAACGTCCCCGGGTCGTGACAGTGGTCGGTAGCCAACTGCGGCGGCAAGTGGAGGAAGCCGGTGTGATTCCGGCGCGGTCCCGCCACTGTCACCGGGGAGCGGACCCCACCGACGGCCACGGCCCCGATCCACGGGGCGGGAAGGCCGGGGCGAGCCTCGATCCGGGAGCCAGGAGACTCCGGTCGCCGCGACCGACGACCCGGGGCGCGGACCCCGAGGGAGGACCAGGCGTCCGATGATGCTACTTCTGTCCACTTCAGATACTGATTTGCTGAGTGGACGGGCCAGCGGTGCCGACTGGCGCCTGGCGAACCCGGCCCGGCTGTCGGTCGACGACCTCACGCCCCTGCTTGCCGACGTCGACCTCGTGGTGGTCCGGCTGCTCGGCGGCCGCCGGGCCTGGCCGGACGGACTGGACGCGCTGCTGACCGACGGACGCCCAGTGGTGGTACTCAGCGGCGAACAGGCACCCGACGCCGCCCTGATGGAGCTGTCCACCGTACCGGCCGGGGTGGCCGCCGAGGCCCACGCCTATCTGGCCCACGGCGGCCCGGCCAATCTGGCCGAACTGCACCGATTCCTGTCCGACACGGTGCTGCTCACCGGGCACGGCTTCGCCGCGCCGCGGCCGGCCCCGGAGTGGGGCGTACTGGAACGCCCGAACGTGCCGACCGGACCGGGCCAGCCGACCGTGGCGGTGCTCTACTACCGGGCCCACCACCTGGCCGGCAACACCGGCTTCGTGCACGCCCTGTGCGACGCGGTCGACGCCGCCGGCGGTCGGGCGCTGCCGGTCTACTGCGCCTCGCTGCGCTCGCCCGACCCGCAGCTGCTGGCCACCCTGCGCCAGGCCGACGCCCTGGTGGTGACGGTGCTGGCCGCTGGCGGAACCCGGCCGGCGACCGCCTCCGCCGGGGGCGACGACGACGCCTGGGACGTCGGCGCGCTCGCCGAACTGGACGTGCCGATCCTGCAGGGACTCTGCCTGACCAGCTCCCGCCAGACCTGGGCGGCCACCGACGACGGGTTGTCCCCGTTGGACGCCGCCACCCAGGTGGCCATCCCCGAGTTCGACGGCCGGCTGATCACCGTGCCGTTCTCGTTCAAGGAGATCGACGCCGACGGGCTGTCGGTCTACGTCGCCGACCCGCAGCGGGCCGCCCGGGTGGCCGGGATCGCCGTCCGCCACGGCGCGCTGCGGCACATCGCGGCGGGCGACAAACGGATCGCGGTGCTGCTGTCGGCGTACCCGACCAAGCACGCCCGGATCGGCAACGCGGTCGGGCTCGACACCCCCGCCAGTGTGCTGGCGCTGCTGTCGACGTTGCGCGACGCCGGCTACGACGTGGGGCCGCCCGACGGCCCCGACGCGCTGCCGGGGCTGGCCGACGGCGACGGCGACGCGTTGATGCACGCGCTGATCGCCGCCGGCGGGCAGGACCCGGACTGGCTCACCGAGGAGCAGCTGGCCGGCAACCCGGTGCGCATCCCGGCCGCCGACTACCGTCGCTGGTACGCCGAGTTCCCGACCGAGCTACGGGAACAGGTCGAACGGCACTGGGGTCCGCCGCCGGGCGAGCTGTACGTCGACCGGTCCCGGGATCCGGACGGCGAGATCGTGCTGGCCGCGCTGCGTACCGGCAACATCGTGCTGCTGGTGCAGCCGCCGCGCGGCTTCGGGGCCAACCCGGTGGCCATCTACCACGACCCGGACCTGCCGCCGAGTCACCACTACCTGGCCGCGTACCGGTGGCTGGAGCACAGCTTCGGCGCGCACGCCGTGGTGCACGTCGGCAAGCACGGCAACCTGGAGTGGCTACCGGGCAAGACGGTCGGACTCAGCGCCGACTGCGGGCCGGACGCCGCCCTCGGCGACCTGCCGCTGATCTACCCGTTCCTGGTCAACGACCCCGGCGAGGGCACCCAGGCCAAACGCCGGGCACACGCCACCCTGATCGACCACCTGGTGCCGCCGATGGCCCGGGCGGACAGTTACGGCGACATCGCCCGGCTGGAGCAGCTGCTCGACGAGCACGCGAACATCGCCACACTGGACCCGGCCAAACTGCCGGCGATCCGGGCGCAGATCTGGACGCTGATCCAGGCCGCCCGGCTCGACCACGACCTCGGTCTGAACGACCGGCCGCACGACGCCGAGTTCGACGACTTCCTGCTGCACGTCGACGGCTGGCTCTGCGAGATCAAGGACGTGCAGATCCGTGACGGGCTGCACGTGCTCGGGTCGGCGCCGGTCGGCGCGGCCCGGGTCGACCTGGTGCTGGCGATGCTGCGGGCCCGGCAGATGTGGGCCGGGCAGGTGGCCGCGCTGCCCGGCCTGCGGGAGGCGCTGGGCCTGGACGAGTCCGGCACCGACCGTGACGACACCGACGCGGCCGAGGCGACCGCCCGGGAGCTGGTCGCGGCGATGGAGGAGCACGGCTGGCGGTCGGACGCCGTCGCCGAGGTCGCCAAGCGCGTGCTCGGCGCCGACGGACGGGCCGCGCTGGTCACCCGGATTCTGGACTTCGCGGCGACCGAGGTGGTCCCCCGGCTGGCCCGCACCACCGACGAGCTGGCCCACGTCGCGCACGCGCTGGCCGGCGGGTACGTGCCGGCCGGGCCGAGCGGGTCGCCGTTGCGTGGATTGATCAACGTGCTACCGACCGGGCGCAACTTCTACTCGGTGGACCCGAAGGCGGTGCCGAGCCGGCTGGCCTGGGAGACCGGGCAGGCGATGGCGGAGTCGCTGCTGGCCCGCTACCGGGCCGACGCCGGCGACTGGCCTCGCTCGGTGGGACTGTCGGTGTGGGGCACGTCGGCGATGCGGACCGCCGGTGACGACATCGCCGAAGTGCTGGCGCTGCTCGGCGTACGGCCGGTGTGGGACGAGGCGTCGCGGCGGGTGACCGGCGTCACGGTGGTCCCGGCCGAGGAGCTGGGCCGGCCGCGCATCGACGTGACGGTGCGGATCTCGGGCTTCTTCCGCGACGCGTTCCCGCATGTGGTGGCCATGTTGGACGACGCGGTCCGACTGGTCGCGGCCCTCGACGAGCCCGACGAGGTGAACTTCGTCGCCGCGCACGCCCGCGCCGACCTGGCCGCCCACGGTGACACCCGGCGGGCCACCATGCGGATCTTCGGCTCCAAGCCGGGCACCTACGGTGCCGGGCTGCTGCAGCTGATCGACAGCCGCAACTGGCGCGACGACGCCGACCTGGCCGAGGTGTACGCGGTGTGGGGCGGCTACGCCTACGGCCGGGACCTCGACGGCGCGCCGGCCCGCGACCAGATGGAGTCGGCGTACCGGCGGATCGCGGTCGCGGCGAAGAACATCGACACCCGCGAACACGACATCGCCGACTCCGACGACTACTTCCAGTACCACGGCGGCATGATCGCCACCGTCCGGGCGTTGACCGGGTCGGCCCCGGCTGCCTACGTCGGCGACAGCACCCGGCCGGAGGCGGTGCGCACCCGCGCCCTGCACGAGGAGACCGCTCGCATCTTCCGGGCCCGGGTGGTGAACCCGCGCTGGCTGGCGGCGATGCGCCGGCACGGCTACAAGGGGGCGTTCGAGCTGGCCGCCACCGTCGACTACCTGTTCGGCTACGACGCCACCGCCGGGGTGGTAGCCGACTGGATGTACGACAAACTGGCCGAGACGTACGTGCTCGACGAGGTCAATCAGCGGTTCCTGACCGAGTCGAACCCGTGGGCGTTGCACGGCATCACCGAGCGGCTGCTGGAGGCGGCCGACCGCAAACTGTGGGAGTACCCCGACCCGGCGGTGCTGGACGGGCTGCGGGAGGTGTTCCTGCGGACCGAGGGCGACCTGGAGGACCGCGCCGGGTGACCGCGCATCCCGGCGGCGGACCGGCGGCATCCCGCGTAGGGTCGAGGCATGAGTGCGGCGGCGTCGGGAAGCATCCGGTACGACGGGACCACGGTCGCCGGTGCGCAGCCGGAGAGCGTCCTGCTACCCGGCCACGATGTACCGTTGGGCCGCTACACGACGGTCCGGCGGCTGCTGCCGCAGCGACCCCGGCGCATGGTCGGTGCCTGGTGTTTCGTGGACCACTTCGGGCCGGACGACGTGGCCGGGCGGCCCGGCATGCAGATTCCGCCGCACCCGCACACCGGGCTGCAGACGGTGACCTGGCTGGTCGACGGGGAGATCCTGCACCGGGACAGCCTGGGCAGTATGCAGTCGATCGTGCCGGGGCAGCTCAACCTGATGACCGCCGGACACGGGATCGCCCACTCGGAGCAGTCGCCGCCGGCGCATCCGCCGGTGATGCACGGGCTGCAGCTGTGGGTGGCGTTGCCGGAGTCGGCCAGGCACGGGGAGCCGCGGTTCGAGCACCACGCCGCGCTGCCGCAGGTCGGTGCCGGCGACGCGGGGCTCACCGTGGTGGTCGGCGAGTACGCCGGCGTCCGGTCCCCGGCCCGGATGGCCAGCCCGATCGTCGGAGCACAGATCGACATCGGCAGCCCCGCGCCCGTCGAGCTGACGCTGCGCGACGATTTCGAGTACGCCCTGCTGGCGATGTCCGGCACGGCCCGGGTCGACGGGGTGGAGCTGGCCCAGGGTGGGCTGCTCTATCTGGGTGAGGGTCGGTCGGCGTCGACAGTGACCGCCGCCGACGGTGATGCCCGGCTGTTCCTGCTCGGCGGTGAGCCGTTCGAGGAGCCGCTCGTCATGTGGTGGAATTTCGTCGCCCGCAGCCACGAGGAGCTGGTGGCGGCCCGCGACGACTGGGCGGCCGGCCACCGGTTCGGCACGGTGACCGGTTGTGTGGACGCCCCGCTACCGGCACCGGAGATGCCGATCACCCGGATCAAGGCCCGCGACCGGCACGGTCGCACCGTCGGCTGACCGTCGCACGGCGACTCACGGGCGTCGACGTATCGAAATTCTTCGTTCACAATCTTTACTGTTAACTGTCTTTACGCTAACTTCGTCGGCAACGGCCGGCCGCCCCCACCGCCACCCACGACGTGCGGAGCGCCCCCATGCAACGACGACTTCTCCTGCCCCTGCTCGCCACCGGCACCATCCTCGGCACCCTGCTGGTCGCCACGCCGGCCAGCGCCCACGGCTACGTCTCCTACCCGCCCAGCCGACAGGCGATGTGCGCGCAGGGCCGGGTCGCCAGCTGCGGCCCGATCGTGTGGGAGCCGCAGAGCGTCGAAGGCCCCAAGGGGCAGCGCACCTGCCACGGCGGGGTGAGCCGGTTCGCCATTCTCGACGACGACAGCGTCAACTGGCCGGCCACCACGGTCGGCGGGGCGGCCACCTTCACCTGGACGCTGACCGCCCGGCATGCCACCAGCACCTGGGAGTACTTCGTCGGCAGCACCCGGATCGCCGTGTTCGACGACGGCGGCCGGCAGCCCAACGCCACCGTGTCGCACACCGTGCACCTCGGTGGCCGCACCGGCCGGCACAAAGTGCTGGCGATCTGGAATGTCGCCGACACCACGAACGCCTTCTACTCCTGCGTGGACGTCCAGATCGGTGGAGGTCCGGGCCCGTCGCCGACCCCACCCCCGCCGTCACCCACTCCGACGCCACCGCCGCCGACCACCGCGCCCCCGACGCCAACGCCCACCGCGTCACCCGGTCAGCCCGGTGGCACCTGGGCCGCCGGCACTGCGTACCAGGTCGGTGCCGTCGTCAGCTACGCCGGCGTCGACTACCGGTGCCGGCAGGCACACACCGCCCTCGTCGGCTGGGAACCGCCGAACGTGCCGGCACTGTGGCAACGGCTCTGACCGGTCGGTGCATGATGTACACATGTCGCAACCGCTCGGTCGACCGTTCTGGCGGTTCTGGAGCGCCGCCACCCTCGCCAACAACGGTGACGGGATCCGCCTCGCCGCCCTCCCGCTGCTGGCCCTGTCGCTGACCGGGGACCCGCTCGGGCTGGCCGTCGTCGCCACCGCGCAGACCCTGCCGTGGCTCGTCGCCGGGCTGGCCGCCGGCACGCTTGCCGACCGGGTCGCGCCGCGTACGCTGCTCGCCGCCGCCGACACGGTACGCGCCCTGCTGCTGGTGGCCCTGGTGGCGACGGTGGCCACCGGCACCGCCACCATCGCCCTCGTCGCCGGGGTCGGGCTGGCCGCCCCGTTCGGCTTCGCCGGGCTGGTCGCCGTCGTCGCGACTGCCGGCTGGTGGCTGGCCACCCGGGGCGACGTGCCGTCAGCCCGGCCGGCCTGACCCGGCTTCTCGGCGCCTGATGCCACTCCAGTGCGGGGTGCGACACGGGCGTGTCAGATCATTGCTTGTCTGACTCATCTGACAAAACCACCATCTCGCTCATGAGCACTCCGTCGACGGCGATACCGAAGCGTCAGTTCCGGGGCCTGTGGCTGGCCACGGTCGCCAACCTGGACTGGCCGAGCCGGCCCGGACTGGCGCCGGACGCCCAGCAGGCGGAGCTGCGCGACTGGCTCGTCCTGGCCCGGCGGCTACGGTGCAACGCCGTCGTGGTGCAGATACGTCCAAGCGCCGACGCGCTCTGGCCGTCGCCGTACGAGCCGTGGTCGGCGGTGCTTACCGGGCAGCAGGGTAGGCACCCCGGCTACGACCCGCTGGGCGTGCTCGTCGCCGAGGCGCACGCCCGCAACCTGGAACTGCACGCCTGGTGCAACCCGTACCGGGTCGCCAACCACGCCGACCCGACGCGGCTGGTCGCCGACCACCCGGCCCGCCGCCACCCGGAATGGGTCATCACGTACGCCGGCCGGCTCTACTTCGACCCGGGCCAGCCGGCGGTGCGGTCCTTCGTCCAGGACGCGATGATCGACGCGGTCGCCCGCTACGACATCGACGCGCTGCACTGGGACGACTACTTCTACCCGTACCCGGTCGACGGACAGACCTTCGCCGACCAGGCCAGCTTCGCCGCGTACGGGGCCGGCTTCGACAGCCTCGCCGCGTGGCGCCGGCACAACGTCGACCTGCTCGTCGCGCAGACGAGCGACCGGCTGCGGGCGGTCAAGCCGTGGGTGCGCTTCGGTATCAGCCCGTTCGGCATCTGGCGCAACGCCGCCACCGACCCGCTCGGTTCGCGGACGAACGGGTTGCAGTCCTACGACGCGATCCACGCCGACAGCCGCCGCTGGGTGCGGGAACAGTGGATCGACTACATCGCGCCGCAGCTGTACTGGCACCTCGGCCACCCGGCCGCCGACTACGCCGAGCTGGTCCGCTGGTGGTCGGCGACGGTCTCGGGTACCAGTGTGGAGTTGCTCGTCGGGCAGTCGACCTACCGGGTCGGCGTCGCCGGGCAGGACCCGGCCTGGCAGGACCCGGCCGAGCTGAGCCGGCACCTGACGCTGCACCACAGCTACCCGCAGGTCCACGGCGACCTGCAGTTCAGCGGCAAGGACGGGCGCGCAGACCGGCTCGGTGGGGGCAACCGGCTGGTCGCCGACCACGACGCCCTGCCCGCGCTGTTGCTGGTTGCGGCCGGGCGCGGCGGCGTACCGG
>NZ_JBSWXD010000022.1:0-52075 GCF_056160425.1 Micromonospora sp. ABR4_055 | reverse complement strand
TGGGTTGTTGTCTTTTTTTGCCCCTTCCTCCGCCCCTTTTCTGGGTTCGTTGCGGGCAAGGGCGGAGAGAGGCCCGCCCGCCGGCCCGCCCAGCAGCCCGGCGGCGGCCGCGCGGCGCAGCAGGGTCCGCCGGCGCACCGAGGCACCGGCGACGGCGGACGGGATCCGCACGGAATCGGGGTAAAGCGACATGATGCGTGCTCCTCAGCTGGGGGTTTCGGCGGGGCGGATCGTGCTCCGGTCGACGGCCTTGTGGCCGTCGACGGCTCGGGCGGTGCGGCGGAACGCCGCGTGCGCGCGGTCGTGGGTGCGCTGCGCGACGGCGACGTAGAGCAGGTCGAGGACGACGAGTTGCGGGTGGCGGGCGGAGAGCGCGTCCGGCCGGAAGGTGGTCGCCTGGGGGGCGGTGAGCAGGACGATGTCGGCCAGGTCGGCCAGGGTGGAGCGGGGGAAACTGGTCAGCGCGACGGTGGTCGCGCCGTGGCTGCCGGCCTCGGCGACCATCTCGATGGTCTCCCGGGTCTGGCCGGTGTGCGAGATGCCGAGTGCCACGTCGCCGTCGCGCATCAGCGCCGCGCTGGCCAGGCCGTTGTGCAGGTCGGTCCAGGCCCAGGCCGGTACGCCGATGCGGTGCAGACTGAACTGCATCTCCTCACCGACCAGGGCGCTGCCGCTGGCGCCGAAGATGTTGACCCGGCTGGCGGCGGCGACCGCGTCGGCGGCCTGCTCGACCTGGATGAGGTCGAGCAGGGCGGCGGTGTCGTGCATGGCCTGGGTGTCGGCGGCCATGATCTGGCCGAGCACCCGGTCGAGCGGGTCACCGGGCTGGATCTCCCGGCCGATGTCGACGGTCCAGCCGGCGGCGCGGGCCCGGCCGGTCTCGGCGGCGATGCCGAGCCGCAGGTCGGCGTAGCCGTCGAAGCCGAGTGCCCGGCAGAACCGGGTGACCGTCGCCGGCGACGTACCGCTGCGTTCGGCCAGCTCGACGATGGTGGCGCGGGCGGCTGCGGCCGGGTCGGTGAGCACCTGGTCGGCGACCCGGCGCAGCGCACCGGTGAACTCGGTGAGCCGGATCCGGGCGAGCACCGTGTCGGCCGGCCCCGGGGCGTCGACCACCGCGGTCCCCGCGGGGATCTCCACCTCGCTGTCAGCCATCGGCGCCAACCTTTCGGGAAGGACTGTTAACTGTTAGTGGTAAAAGTTCTTACTAACACCCCCTCCGTGTCAAGACCGTGGGCGAAGTTTTCAAACCGTTACCGGCTGGGAGCGCTACCAGCTGGCCGTACCCCTCGATCATGATCAGGAGCGCCGCATCGATGCAGCTATGCTCCGGCGGTGGCACACGCACGACTCTGGTTCGGCCAGTACGAGTTGGACCTGGAACACAGGCAACTACACCACCGGGGCCAGCAGATCCTGCTGGAGCCACGAGCCGTCGAGTTGCTGTGCCACCTCGCCGCTCACCGGGACCGGCTGGTCACCAGGCAGGAGCTGCTGGACACGCTATGGTCCGGGCAACCCGTCACCGAGTCGGCTCTCGCCGCCGCGCTGCGCGCCACCCGCCACGCGATCCGCGACACCGGCGGCCATCAGGAGGTCATCCGCACCGTCCACCGGCGCGGCTACCAGTTCGTCGCCGACGTCACCCCGGTCGCCGCCCCCAAGGACTACGACACGGTCCGGTTCTGCCAGACCAGGGACGGCGCCCGGCTCGCCTACACCGTCACCGGCGCCGGTCCCCCGCTGATCTCCACCGCCAACTGGCTGACCCACCTAGGCCTGGACCGACGCGATCCGATGTGGACGCACTGGTACCGGGACCTGATGCGCGACAGCCGGCGAGGGCTACGCTACGACGAGCGGGGCTGCGGGCTGTCCGACTGGTGCCCGCCGTCGGAGTCACCGCAGGTGTGGGTCGACGACCTCGACACCGTCGCCGACGCCGCCGGATACGACACCTTCGCGATCATCGGTACGGCCCAGGCCGCCGCCACCGCGATCGCCTACGCGGCGCTGCGCCCGGACCGGGTCACCCGGATGGTCCTGATCAGCAGCCACGCCCGGGGCCGGCTGGCCCGCGCCCGCACCGAGCTGGACCGCCGGGTCGCCGACGTCGACCTGGACCTGGCCACGGTCGCCTGGCAGTCCGCCGACCCGAGCTTCCTGCGCGCCTACGCCGCCCAGTTCCTGCCCAACGCCACCCCGGCCGAGTTGGACGCGTACATCGCCTTCACCCGACGCACCACGTCACTGGAGAACCTGGTCCGCTTCTTCCAGATGATCACTACAATGGACGTGTTCCCGCTGGCGGGGCAGGTCCGCTGCCCCACGCTGATCCTGCACGCCCGCAACGACCCCCGGGTCCCCGCCTCGGACGCCACGGAACTCGCCGCGCTGATCGACGACAGCCGGTTGGTTCTGCTCGACAGCGCCAACCACCTGTTCACCGCGGCCGAACCCGCCTGGGCCGAGCTGATCCGCCACGTCGACGACTTCCTCGACGGCTGATCCTCACCCGCCCGACGCCCGGGCGGTACACGCCCGCTTCCAACCCGGCCAGCCGAGTCAGCAGAACGGCCGCCAGCCGTCCGCCCCGGTCCACCCTGGTGGCGGACCACATCCTCCGCCCGCTTACGGCAAACTCGATGGTGGACGCCGACCCGTGACGGCTCTGACGTGCGAGTTCGGCGGCTAACCCGGCCCGGTGTTTCATTTTGAAACATCGGCATGGGTGGTGTGTGTGTCGGATGAGAGGAAGGTGAAGCGATGCCGGTCACCGGACCGACTGTGGTGCGCCGTCAGCTGGGGCGACGGCTGCGCCGACTGCGGGAGGAGGCGGCCCGCACCGAGCAGGAGGTGGAGCGGGCGAAGGTCTGTTCGCGTACGACGTTGTGGCGCATCGAGAACGGCAAGTTTCCGGTCAAGATGAACACCGTTCGGGGGTTGTGCTGGTTCTACGGAGCGGACCCGGAGACGACGGACGCGTTGACCCGGCTCGCCGGAGCGTGTGACGAGCATGGCTGGTGGGAGTCGCACGGCGACGCCGTACCGGACTGGTTCCGCCTGTACGTCGGCCTCGAAGCCGCCGCCACCGAGATCCAGCTCTATGACCCGGAGCTGATCCACGGTCTACTCCAGACGCCTGACTACATGCGAGCGGTGTTCCGGGCCGCCGACCGGCAGGCGTCGGAGCAGCAGATCGAACGGCTGGTGTCGCTGCGGCTGGATCGGCAGATTTCCTACTACGACCGGGCCGAGCCGGCGAGGATCGTTGCCGTCTTCGGTGCTGGTGCCCTGGCCCGTGAGGTCGGCGGCCCGGCTGTGATGGCCGAGCAACGCGCCCACCTGGCCAGCGTCGGTCGACGGGTACGGGTGGAGATCCGGGTTCTCCCCTGGTCCGCCGGTGCCCACGCCGCGATGGTCAGCCCGTTCACCCTTCTCGACTTCGCCGACCCCGACGACCCCGACATCGCCTACGTCGAAACCCATCTCGGCTCCCGCTACCTGGAGCGTCCTGAAGAGTTGGCCGAGTACCGTCGAATTTTCCGAGAGGTCCGTGAGCAGTCGGTCCCGATCGAGGAGCACCTACGATGAAGCCTGACACCCCCTGGTTCACGTCCAGCCGCAGCGGCGGCAACGGCGGTCAGTGCGTCGAGGCCCGCCGGCACGCCGGGCGCGCCGAGGTACGCGACAGCAAGGACCGCACCGGCCCTACCCTCACCTTCAGCACCGCCCGGTGGGGCACCTTCACCACCGCCCTGCAGACCGGCACCCTCCCCCACTGACCCACCTCCGTGCCCCCGCCTCAACGAAGGACAGCCCCCGAGGGAGCTGCGACATCACCCCGGTGGTCGGCGGGCGTGTCCAGGTCCTCGCCGCCTCAATGAAGGGGCAGCTCCCGAGGGAGCTGCGACTGGGTCGAAGTTCTACCCCTTCTGACCTGCGGCGGAGCCACCGGTCCGCGAAGGGTCCGTCAACGGAGAGCTTCAGGATGCCCCCAGGGCCGCCTTCGTCCACTACAGAACAGGTATCAAGTAGGGGAAACAGGTCCGCGAAAGGGTCCGCGCTCACGGCCGTCACGACGGAGCCTTCGCGGCTGGGCTACGGAATCGCCAGTCCGTGGTCAACGATCGGCAGCCACCGCCGATCACATCGAGACCGGCTGGCGCTTCCACGGAGCGTACCGGGGTGGCCGGACCCGAAGGATTCCGTACCCTGGTTGATCATGCTCGGTCAGTGCGGCCAGCAGCCGCACGGTCGCCGCCAGACAGGTTCCCGCGCGACCCGACGTCACTACCGATCGACGCAGGGCCAGGACGACCCCCTCGACCGCCGTCAGCTGACCACGCTGCGGGGCGTCGCGCCAGTCCCGGGCGACGCTGAGCCGGGCCGCGACGTCGCGGACGGCCGTTCCCGGGTCGGGATACCGCTGCTGTACGGCCAGCGGCAGTGGGTCGATCATGGTGAGTGGGTCGCCGTCGTCGACCGGATCGGATGGTCTCCGATGGGCGGCGCAATCGGCAGCACCGCTGCCAGCCACGCGACGCCTTCGGCGACCGTGCGCGCCCCGCTGGCAGCCATCCGAATCGCCCTTCACATCAGGCTCATGATGACCTCATGCTATCGACCATAGTCAAGAAATTTGATCTTCAAAGCTGGCCGAGATCGACCTCGACGGAGAAGGGCGCGGTCAGCTTCACGAGGCCGGTAAAGATCTCGTCGTCGCGATAGCGGCCCGTTGCCGGGTCGAGCACGTACGTGTAAACGATGGGCGCGCCAGTGACTGCCTGTTCTACACGCCAGTAGAACTGAATACCAGCCTGTGCGCACTGACTTGCCTTGACGATCCGGTCGGTTGTCTCCGATCCGGGAGAGACCACCTCGACCACGAGAAGCACATGCTCGGGTCGGGTCGGCGTGACGTCGATGGTGTCCGCTCGGTAGACCGTCACATCCGGGCGGCGGTTGTTCAGCGGCACGTCCTGTAGCCGGAGATCAAAGTCAGTATCCGCGTTCCAATCAGGCCCTGCCGCGACGTCCAAAGCGTTCGCCATAAGCCTGGCGAGGCGGTTGTGCCGCTTGGAGGCGCTCGGACTCACGAGGACCATCCCATCCACGATCTCGATACCCGCGCACTGCTCTTCTGTCCACGTCGCGTATTGCTCGGCCGTGACCTGCTCATGCATCCAGTCCGGCGCGACCATTTCTACAGTCATACACACCTCCTGAATGACGATCGGCTACCAGCACCAAGATACCGTGGCTCCGGACAACTCACCGAACGACCGGTCAGGTCTGGGTGGGGAAGCCCAGGTTGACGCCGCCGTGGCGGGGGTCGAGCCAGCGGCTGGTCACCACCTTGCCCCGGGTGAAGAAGTGCACCCCGTCGCGGCCGTGGGCGTGGCTGTCGCCGAACAGCGACGACTTCCAGCCGCCGAACGAGTAGTACGCCATCGGCACCGGGATCGGCACGTTGATACCGACCATCCCGACCTCCACCTCGTGCTGGAAGCGCCGGGCGGCACCGCCGTCGTTGGTGAAGATCGCCGTACCGTTGCCGTAGGGGTTGGCGTTGACCAGCTGCAACGCGGCGTCGTACGAGTCGACCCGTAGCACCGACAGCACCGGGCCGAAGATCTCGTCGGTGTAGACCGACATCTGCGGCGTCAGCTGGTCCAGCAGGGTCGGGCCGAGCCAGAAACCGGCGGCGTCGCCGTCGACCGGCACGCCCCGGCCGTCGACGACGATCTTCGCTCCGTCTGCGGCACCGGCGGCCACGTACCCGGCGACCCGGTCCCGGTGCGCGGCGGTGATCAGCGGACCCATGTCGCAGCCGGGCCGGCGGCCGTCCCCGGTACGGATCTTGCCGAGCCGTTCGACGATCCGGGCCACCAGGTCGTCGCCGACCGGTTCCACCGCCACCAGGGCGGAGATCGCCATGCACCGCTCCCCCGCCGAGCCGAAGCCGGCGTTGACCGCCGCGTCGGCGGCCAGGTCGAGGTCGGCGTCGGGCAGCACCACCATGTGGTTCTTCGCCCCGCCGAGGGCCTGCACCCGTTTGCCGGCGGCGGTGCCCCGCTGGTAGACGTGCCGGGCCACCGGGGTGGAGCCGACGAACGACACCGCCCGTACGCCCGGATGGTCCAGCAACGCGTCGACGGCCTCACGGTCGCCGTGCACCACATTGCAGGCCCCGGGCGGCAGGCCCGCCTCGGTGAACCACTGCGCGAGCAGCACCGCCGCCGACGGGTCCTTCTCGGACGGTTTGACAACGACGGCGTTGCCACAGGCGACGGCGATCGGCACGAACCACAGCGGCACCATCGCCGGGAAGTTGAACGGTGAGATGACCGCGACCACGCCGAGCGGCTGACGCAGACTGTACGAGTCGACCTCGGTGGAGACGTTCTCACTGAAGCCGCCGGTCAGCAGCGAGGGGATGCCGCAGGCGTACTCGACGACCTCCAGGCCGCGTTGCACCTCGCCGGCGGCGTCGGCGAGGACCTTGCCGTGTTCGGCGGTGATGACCGCGGCCAGTTCGTCGCGCCGGGCGTTGATGATCTCCCGGAAGGCGAACAGCACGCTGGTGCGCCGCGACAGCGACACGTCCCGCCAGTCGCGGGCGGCCCGCGCCGCGACCTGCACGACGTCGTCGACCTGCGCTGCCGTGGCGAACCCGACGGTGGCGGCGACCTGCCCGGTCGCCGGGTCGAACACCTCACCGTGCCGTCCGTCGCCGCCGGCTTCCCCAGTGGTACGGGCACCGTCGACGAAATGCGGGATCCGGTTCACGCCGCAGCTCCTTCCACAACCGAGGCCGACACCGACGCGATCGCGTCGACCAGGATGCTCAACCCTTCCCGGGCCTCGTCGTCGGTGATCGTCAACGGTGGGCCCATCCGCAGCACGTTGCCGTACAGGCCGCCCTTGCCGACCAGCAGGCCGCCCGCCCGGCAGGCCTCGAACACCGCGGTGGTCGCCGCCGGGTCCGGGTCGCGGGTGCCGGGGCGGACGAACTCGACGGCCAGCATCAGGCCCTTGCCGCGTACCTCACCGACGATCGGATGCGCGGCGGCGGCCCCGGTCAGCCCGGTACGCAGCAGGTCGCCGGTGCGGGCGGCGTTGGCCTGCAGGTCATGGTCGCGCAGGTAGTCGAGGACGGCGACCCCGGCGGCCGTACTGACCGGGTTGCCGCCGAAGGTGGAGAACGAGATCGCCGGCACGCAGTTGAGCACGTCGGCGCGGCCGACGACGCCGGCCAGGGCGAAGCCGTTGCCGATGCCCTTGGCGAAGGTGAGCAGGTCCGGCACGACGCCGTGCGCCTGGTAGCCCCAGAAGTGCTCGCCGGTACGCCCCCAGCCGGTCTGCACCTCGTCGGAGATCAGCAGGATGCCGGACTCGTCGAGGACCTTCTTCCATTCGCCGAGCAGCCCGTCGGGGCCGTGCACGAAGCCGCCGACGCCCTGGATTGGTTCGGCGATCAGGCAGGCGACGTCGCCGGCGGTCTGGGTGGCCAGCACCTCGCGCAGGTCCTCGACGGCGGCGTCGAGCTGGGCGTCGGCGCCGAGCCGGGCCAGCAGGCCGCGCAGCCGGTCACCGGAGTGCAGCCAGGCGACCTGCAGCGGGTTGAGCGCGCTCGCCGACCAGCTGCGGTGCCCGGTGATGCCCATCGTGGCGTACGACCGGCCGTGGTAGCTGTTGCGCACGGCCAGGATCTGATGCGACCGGCGGTAGTTGGTGGCGGCCAGCAGGGCCGCCTCGTTGGCTTCGGTGCCGGAGTTGGTGAAGAAGACCCGGGCGTCGGCGATGCCGGACAGCGCGGCGATCCGTTCGGCCAGCTCCACCTGGTGGCGGATCAGGTAGAGGGTGGAGGTGTGCACCACGCCGGTGGCGAGCTGACGCTGCACCGCTTCGCGGATCTCCGGAATGTCGTAGCCGATCATGTTGGTCAGCACGCCGCCGAAGAAATCGAGGTAGCTGCGGCCGTCGGCGGTGGTGACCCGTCGGCCGGAGCCGGCGACGATTTCCAGTGGTTCGGCGTAGTAGAGCGGCATCCAGTCGGGCATCACGGCCCGGTGCCGGGTGAGCAGGTCGTCGGCGGTCATCTGCGGCACCACGCTCCCTGGGTCGTCGATGGGAGCACCTTCCCACCGGGACCGGACAAGGAGCAACTGCCATCGTGTAGCGGCCGGCCCGGCTCGGCCTGACACTGCGTCGCCCGACGGCCCCGGACGGCCTGCGTGGGTTGTCAGTTGTCCGAGGTGGTCGCTCCCGTCTCCGCCCCCGCCTGCGCCTGCGGGTCGCCGGAGCGTTGCCGCGACGAGCGCACCCACAGCCACACACCGGTCAGGCCACTCGTCACCGCAGCGACGGCGACCACCGCCTCCACCACCAACGGGAAGTCGCTGAACGGGGACATCCGCTGCATCACCAGCCCGGCGAAGGCGACGGCGAACAGCAGACAGGCGATTACCCGGTCACGAATCATGCCGTCCTATATAGCACCCGACGCGAAATTCAGCCGGTCCGGCCCACCTGTTACCAGGGAATGCACCGGTTGGCTTCAGCCGTTGCGGGCCGCGGCCGCCAGGAACTCGGCCACCGCCCCGTCGGTCAGGTCGTCGCGCAGCAGCTCGTCGGCCAGCGCCGGACCGATGGTGAACGACGGCACGCCGGCCGCCGCCAGCCGTACCGGCGCGTGCCGCTGCCTCACCCGGCCGGATGAGGAGCGGGGACCGGGGCGGTGTCACACACGGCGGCGGCGAAGACTTCCGAGCGGTGTTCGAAGTTGCGGAAGTGTCCGTAGCTGGGCGCGGCCGGGGACAGCAGCACCACCCCGCCGTCGGGGGTCAGCTCGCGGGCCAGCGCGACCGCCGTCGGGAGGTCGTCGGCCCGTGCGGTCCGCACCCCGGGCAGCCCGGCCAGGGTGTCGAGGATCCGGGGGCCGCTGTCCGGTACGCCGATCACCGTCAACTCACACTCGGCGAGGTGCTCGCGCAGCGGCGTGTAGTCCAGCCCTCGGTCGGTGCCGCCGACGATCACGGTCAACGGGCGGCCGGCGTACGCGTCGATCGCGTGCATCGCCGAGTACGGGCTGGTGGAGATGCTGTCGTCGACGAAGGTCAGCCCGGAGGGGTCGGCGATCTCGGCGAGCCGGTGCGGCAGGCCGGCGAAGCCGGCGACCGCGTCGGCGACCGCGTCCCGGTCGGCGACGCAGTCGACGCCGAGTGCTTCGAGCACCGCCAACGCCACGCAGAGGTTGCTCTCGTTGTGCCGGCCGGCCAGCGGCAGCACCGCTCGGGCGAACAGCGGCTCGGCCCGCCGGTGCAGGTACGGCCGACCGTCCGGGCCGGGTGCGACGTGGTAGCCGTCGGGCAGTCCGGCGGCGGTCGCCTCCTCGTTGAGCAGCCGCCGGGTCAGCCTCGGATCCGTACCGTTGTAAATGATCGTTTCCGGACCGTGCGCGATGATGTTGAGCTTGTCGGAGTAGTAGCGTTCCTCGCTGCCGTGCGAGTCCAGGTGCTCGGGGAACAGCGAGGTCAGCACGGCGGTCCGGGGCGAGTCGGTCAGGTCGCTGCACTGGTACGAGGAGAGCTCCAGCACGTACAGGTCGGCCTCGGGCATCGCCAGTAGCGGTACGCCGATGTTGCCGCCGAACGCGTTGCGCCGACCCAGCGCGGTCAGCAGGTGGCTGATCAGGCTGGACGTGGTGGACTTGCCCTTGCTGCCGGTGACACCGACGGTCCGGGCGGCGTGATCGGCCATCCACAGCGCGGTGCCGCCGGTGATCGGCACACCGCGTCGGCGCAGCTCGATCACCCACGGGTGGGTCTGCGGCACACCCGGTGAGCGGACCACGACGTCGGCGGCGGCCAGCCGGGCGAAGCCGTCCTCGCCGGTGAACAGCGGCGCGCTGCCGCTGTCCCAGTCCGCCGGGGCGGCCGTCGCGCTGTCGTCGACGGCGACCAGCGCCGCCGGGGACTGGGCGGTGATCGCGGTCACCGCGGCCCGTCCCTCGCGGCCGGTTCCCCACACCGCGACGGTACGGCCGCGCAGGTCAGCCAGGCGCACCGGTCATCTCCTCCACGAGCCAGCATGTCATCGGGCGCCGGGTCAGGGGCCCGAACCGGGACTAGTATGTCTGGTCGGTGATCAGTGAGGAGGCACGGGTGACCCGTGACGAGCTAGGACGATTCACCACGTTCACCTTTCCCACGCTGGAGTTCGACCCGGCGATCGGAGTAGCCGAGCTGGGCTACACACTCACCGGCGACGACGGCGCGGAGCTGACCTTCGTCGAGCGGATCACCTTCCCGATGCCCGACGGCGCCCCGCCGCCGAGCGGACCCGGGTCGACGGTGCGCCGGGTCCTGGAGTTGCTGCACCTGGTCGCCGGGGTCAGCTACTACAAGGCGGCGGCACCGGCGCGGCTGGTGGTGCCGGCGCCGCTGGGGCCGGAGGCGGTCGCGCTGGTCACCGCCGTCTACACCAAGGGCCTGGCCGAGTACGCGTACCGCAACGCCCTGCCGCACGTGCTCGACCTCGCCCCGGTCGTGCCGGACGGGGTGCCGAGCGCGCCGACGCCGGTGGACACCGCCGACCGGCGGCCGTTGTCGGCGGTCGGCGGCGGCAAGGATTCGATCGTCACCCTGGAGGCGCTGCGCCGGGCGGGCTTCGATCCGGTGCCGTTCTCGGTCAACCCCAACCCGGTGATCGTCGCGGTCAACGCGGCCTCCGGGTTGCCGGCGCTGGCCGCCCGCCGGGCGTTGGACCCGCGGCTGTTCGACCTCAACGCGGCCGGGGCGTACAACGGCCACATCCCGGTGACCGCGATCAACTCGCTGATCGCGGTCGGTACGGCGGTCCTGCACGGCCTCGGCCCGGTGGTGATGTCCAACGAGCGCTCCGCGTCCGACCCGAACCTGATCTGGAACGGACACGAGATCAACCATCAGTGGTCCAAGGGTGTCGAGGCCGAAGGGCTGCTGCGGGCCGCCCTGCAGGGCCACGCCGGGCTGACCGAGCCGTACTTCTCGCTGCTGCGGACCCTGTCCGAGCTGCACATCGCGAAGCTGTACGCCCGCTCGACCGGCTACGACCCGGTGGTGACCAGCTGCAACGCGGCGTTCAAGTTGCGGGACCGCAGTGAACGCTGGTGCGGGGCGTGCCCGAAGTGCCGGTTCGTGTTCCTGGCGTTCGCACCGTTCATGGCGCGTGACCGACTGGTCGGCATCTTCGGCGTCGACCTGCTCGCCGACCCGGCCCAGCTGGCCGGCTACCGGGAGCTGCTCGGCCTCGACGGGCACAAGCCGTTCGAGTGTGTCGGTGAGATCGAGGAGTCCCTCGTCGCGTTGCGGATGCTCGCCGGGTCGCCGCAGTGGCGCGACGCCCCGCTGGTACGGGAGCTGATGGCGGCGGTGCCGGAACAGGCCTGGCCGGCGGTCGACGCCTCCGACGTACTGCTGCCCGGTGGGCCGCACCACGTGCCGGCGGCGTACGCGAAGGTCCCCAGCGCGTTGGCCTGAGATCCGGTTCGGGGCGGAGCCGGACGTGCGATGGACAATCGCTCCCGGAACATGGTCCGGCACGTCAGTACACCTCCTGCGGCAGGCGGGGCGTTGAGCCGGTGTCCGCGGTCCCGTCACCGCCGGTCGCCCCGCCTTCGCCGGTGGCGACGTCGACCGCGTCGGCCACCTCCGGATGCAGCTGCCCGGCCTCCCGCATCGTTGGCCACAGGCCGGAGCGGGTGAGCAGATCCCGCACCGGTCCCCGGACGGTGGCCAGGTGCAGCGCCACGCCCCGGCTGGCCAGCCGCTCCCGGGCCTGGGCCAGGGCGTGCGCGCCGTCGGCGTCGGCGTCGCCGATCGCGCTGGCGTCGACCACCACCGCTCGTAGGGATGTGCGGGTCTCGGCCAGCGTCAGCAGCCGGTCGGCGAGGTACTGCGCGTTGGCGAAGTACAGTGGCCCGTCGATGCGCAGCACCACCACCTGCGGATCGGTGACCAAACCCTGATAGCGGGCCACGTTGCGGAAGGTCGCGGTGCCGGGCACCCGGCCCAGCTCGGCGGTGTGCGGGCGGGCCGAACGGCGCAGGAACACCGCGAGGCTGAACACCACCCCGGCGGCCAGGCCCGGTTCCACCCCGGCGACCAGGGTGACCGCGAAGGTCAGCGCCAGGGTCAGCCCGTCGACCCGCCGGATCCGCCAGGCAGTCCAGGCGCCCCGGTAGTCGACCAGCCCGAGCACGGCGACCACGACGATCGCCCCGAGCACCGCCTTGGGCAGGTGGTGGAAGGCCGGGGTGAGCAGCAGCGCGGTCAGCCCCACCACGACGGCGGTGACCACCGACGCGACCGGGGTGCGGGCCCCGGCGGAGAAGTTGACCGCGCTGCGGGAGAACCCGCCGGCCACCGGAAACGCGTGGAAGGCACCGGCGGCGGCGTTCGCCGCGCCGACCGCGACGAGTTCGGCGTTCGGGTCGACGTGCTGGCGGGACCGGGCGGCCAGCGACTTCGCCACCGCGATGCCCTCCATGTAGCCGACCAGGGCGATCGCGATCGCGGCCGGCAGCAGGGCCCGCAGGTCGGCCAGGGCGACCGCCGGCAGGTCCGGGATGGGCAGCCCGCTCGGCACGTCCCGCAGGATCGGTACGCCCCGCCCGCCGAGCGCCAGGACGGCGCTGACCGTCGTGACGGCGGCGACGACCAGCAGCGCGCCGGGCACCTTCGGGGCGTACCGGCGCAGCAGGACCAGCCCGGCGATGCTGGCCGCGGCGACCGCCACGGTCAGCGGATGGATCGTGGCGGCGCCGTGCCACAGGCTGGCCACGATGCCGGGCAGGTTCTCGGCGCGTTCGACGCGCATCCCGAGCAGGTCCTTGACCTGACTGGCGGCGATGACCAGCGCGGCGGCCGAGGTGAACCCGGACAGCACCGAGTGGGACAGGAAGTTCACCAGCGCGCCGAGGCGCAGCACCCCCATCAGGATCTGGATGGCGCCGACCAGCAGGGCCAGCAGGCCGGCGAGGGCGGCGTACCGCCCGGGGTCGCCGTCGGCGAGAGGGGCGAGCGCGGTGGCGGTCATCAGCGCGGTGATGGCGACCGGGCCGACGGCGAGCGAGCCGGAGGTGCCGAGCAGGGCGTACACCAGCACCGGCACGATCGCGGCGTACAGCCCGGTGACCGGTGGCATGCCGGCGAGGGCGGCGTACGCCATGCTCTGTGGCACCAGCATCACCGCGACGGTGAGGCCGGCGATCAGGTCGTGCCGCAGTGTGTGCCGGTCGTAGCCGCGCCGCCAGCCGAGGATGGGCAGGACCCGCGCCGGGCCGGTGCGCTCCTGGCGGGGGTACGCGGTGGCGGTCATCTCGCCGCGCCGGCCCGGCTGATCCGGGTCAGCGAGGCGTCGACGTCACATCCGGCGCCCTGGTTGTACGGCAGGCGGGCCAGCAGCATGCCCATCGCGCAGGTGTTGGTCAGCGCCGCGAAGGTCAGCCCGGCGCCGATGAGTCCGGCGACGTACCGGGCCGGTGGGTACCAGATGCTGGCCAGCACCGAGACCAGCACGATCCCGCCGGCGACCAGCCGCACCTGACGTTCCAGGCTCCACCGCTGGCGGCCCCGGTTCACCGGGGCACCGGCGGAGATCCAGGCGTTCATCCCGCCGTCGAGCACGGTCGCGCCGTCCAGGCCGGCGTCGGCGAGTTTCGCGCAGGCCTGGTTGGCCCGGTTGCCGGACTGGCAGATCAGCAGGATCCGCCCGCCGGCGTCGGCGACGATCCGGTTGAGGTGGGCGTCGACCTGGTCCAGTGGCAGGTTGATCGCCCCGTCGATGTGAGCGGTCTCGAACTCGGCCGGGGTACGCACATCGACGACCAGGGTGTCGGGGTTGCCGGCCAGCAGTGCGCGGGCGGCGGGCACCTGGATGCTCGGGTTGGTGGTGGGGGGCATGTCGTTCCTCCGTGCGGTGGTCGGGGTCGTGCGGTGGTGGTCAGGATTCGGTGGTCAGGTCGGCGACGCCGGCGCCGCTGAGTACGGCGGGCCGGTGGCCGGCGCGGACCAGCAGGCTGGCGGCGATGGCGGCCCGTCGGCCGCTGCCGCAGGCGACCAGGACCGGTCGCTGCGGGTCGAGCTCGGCGGGGATGCCGTCGGTGACCAGGTCGGCGAGGAAGCGCTCGACCGCCCCCGGCCAGCTGGCCTGGGCCCGCTCGTTGGGCATCCGTACGTCGAGCAGTTGCGCGTCGGGCTGGGCCAGGCGCTGGCGGAAGTTGTCCAGGTCGAGCAGTTCGTAGCCGGGGCCGAGCTGGTCGGCGGGGGCCGGCCGGTGGACGCCCTGGACGGTGTCGAGACCGATGCGGGCCAGTTGGACGACGGCTTCGGTGACGTCCTGGTCGGGTTCGGCGACCAGCACGACGGGTGCGCCGTACGGCAGCAGCCAGCCGGCCCAGCTGCCGAAGTCGTCGGTGAGCTCGATGCCGACGGAGCCGGGCAGCAGGCCGGCGGCCCGGGCGGGCCGGGGCCGGATGTCCAGCAACTGGGTGTCGTCGGTGGTCGGCAGATCGGCGGCGGTGATCTCCGGGATCTCGACGGCCGGCATCGGCTCGCCGCCGCGCAGATTGGCCGGGCCCATGTACTGGTAGAAGGCCGGGATCGGCATCGGCTCGGCGAGCAGCCGGTCGGCGAACGTCTCCGGGTCGCCGATGCCGAGCAGCGGGTTGGTGTCGACCTCGTCGCCGATGGTGGAGGTGAACCGGCCGGCGCCGGTGGCGGTGCAGAATGAACCTTCACCGTGGGTCGGGTAGAGCTCGACGGCCCGGGGCAGACCGGCGAGGCGGTGCAGCGAGCCGTGTTGCAGCCGGGCCAGGGTGCGGGCCCGCTCGGGGCCGAGCAGATCGGGTCGGCCGGCGGAGGCGACGAGCAGGCTACCGCCGGAGAAGACGGCGACCGGCTCGCCGTCGATCAGCACCAGGTAGCTGGTGTGTTCCGGGGTGTGACCGGGGGTGTGGACGGGGCGCAGGGTGAGGTTGTCGGCCTTGATGTCCTCGAGGTGGAAGGCGGGGGTGTGCCGGTAGGTCGGTGCCGCGCCGGCCGGGAGGACCAGTTCGGCGCCGGTCCGTCGGGCGATCTGCGGTCCGCCGGAGACGTAGTCGTTGTGCAGGTGGGTCTCCAGGACGAACCGCAGGTCGACGTCACGTTCGGCGGCGGCGTCGAGGAAGCGGTCGATGTCGCGCTGCGGGTCGACGAGCACCCCCTTGCCCTCGTGGACCAGCAGGTAGGACTGGTCGCCGAGGCCGGGGGTACGGAATGAGATGAGTTCCACGGGTGCTCCTCCGCTCTCGCGTATACCCCTGGGGGTATCTACAGACCCAGTATGTTCGAATGAACGGACATCTGCAAGTGATACCCCCGGGTGTATCGTGTAAACCCAGCTGGGCAGGCCCGAAGCACCAGCGGGAGACCCCGAACCAGGAGGAACTCGCCATGCAGGTCGAGGAGAACACCACGGCGGACGTGGTGAAGCGGCTACGGCGGGCCGAAGGCCAGATCCGCGGCATCATCGCGATGCTGGAGTCCGGCCGGGACTGCGCCGAGGTGGTCACCCAGCTCGCCGCCGTCTCCCGGGCGCTCGACCGGGCCGGCTTCAAGGTCATCGCCAGTGGACTCGAACAGTGCATGGGCCCCGACGCCGACGTCACCGAGCGCAAGGCCAACCTGGAGCAGATGGAGAAGCTGTTCCTCTCCCTGGCCTGACACCGGAGCCCGACGGACCGGCCTGACGCCGGAGCCCGACGATCGCCGGAGCCCGACGATCGCCGGGGCCCGGTGGGTCGCCGGGCCCCGGGCAGGTCGCCGGGTCAGCCCCGGTCCGGCCGGGTGGCCAGGTACCAGTCGGTCAGCTTGACCGTGTCGTCGGTCAGCCGCGCGTCCAGGTCGGCCTCGGTACGCGGCGCACCGAGCACCACGTCGTCACCGGATCGCCAGTTCGCCGGGCAGGACACCCCGTCGCGATCCGCGGTCTGCAGCGCGTCGATCAGCCGCAGGATCTCCGGAATCATCCGGCCGGCGTTCATCGGGTAGTACAGCACCGCCCGGACGATCTGCTCGGCGTCGATGACGAACACGGCCCGTACCGCCGCCGTGCCGGACGTGTTCGGGTGCAGCATCCCGTACGCGTGCGACACCGCCATGTCCAGGTCGGCGATGATCGGGAACGGGATCCGCACGCCGAGCTTGTCGTGGATCGACCGGGTCCAGGCCAGGTGGCTGAAGACCGAGTCCACCGAGTTGCCCAGCAGCGCCACGTCGCGGGCGGCGAACTCGTCGGCCAGTTCGGCGAAGCCGACGAACTCGGTGGTGCAGACCGGGGTGAAGTCGGCCGGGTGGCTGAACAGCACCAGCCAGCGGCCGGCGTAGTCGGCCAGCCGGACCGGGCCGTGGGTGCTCTCCGCCGCGAAGTCGGGTGCCCGGTCACCGATCAGCGGCAGCCGCGCAGCCGGGGTGGCAGTCTCGCTCATGGTTGTCGATACTCCTCAACTGGTAGGTGGGGATGGTCGCAGGCTCAGGCGGCGCCGACGGCCTGCCGGGCGGCGAACTCCGCCGGGCTCAGCGGCGTGGGTGCGGCGGTGACGTCGAACAGGGCGTGGTCGCGGCGGTTGAGCACCGCGTCGTAGCCGAAGTACGCCGGGGCGGCCGGCTGGCCGGCGGTGACGATCGCCAGGAACTGTTCGGTGTCCATCGGGGCGCAGGCGTAGTTGGTGGCCCGCTGCTCGCCGATGGTCGACGAGCGTTCCGTGGACAGGTTCTTGCCGCAGGCCGATCCGGCGCCGTGGGCCGGGAAGACCCGCACCGGGTCGGGCAGCGCCATCAGCTTGTGCTGCACGCTGTCGTAGAGCATCCGGCCGAGTTCGTCGGCGGTGACGCCGAGCGAGGCGAGCAGGTCCGGCCGGCCGACGTCGCCGATGAACAGTGCGTCGCCGGTGAGTACGCCGTACGCGACCGGGTCGTCGGCGTGCTCGTAGACCAGGATGCTGATCGACTCCGGGGTGTGCCCGGGGGTCTCCATGATCTCCAGGGTCACGTCGCCGAGGCTGATCCGTTCCCCGTCGGCCAGCTTGCGGATCGGGTAGTCGGCCTCGGCCCGCCGGCCGTAGCCGATCCACACGCCGGTGCGCGCGGCCAGTTCGAGGTGGCCGGCGATGAAGTCGGCGTGGAAGTGGGTGTTGACGACACCTTCGATGGTGAGGCCGTGCGCCTGCGCGTCGGCCAGGTACTCGGTCACGTCGCGGCGCGGGTCGACCACGACGGCGCGCTTCGTGGTCTCGTCGGCGATCAGATAGGACGCCTGGGACAGGCAGTCCAGGTAGTACTGGGCGAAGAACATGCCCGGGACCTCCTTCGGCGGGTGGTTCGTGGCTGCCGGATTCAGATCCCAACATACCCCAGGGGGTATGTACCGGCAGCGACTCAAGGGTCCCGAAGATTCAGGACCTTCGACCCGGTACGGCGCCGGACCTCCCGACCCGGCGGGGGTCTGGCCAGCGGGCGGTCAGGCCGGTGAGCGGTCAGGCCGGTGGGCGGGCCCGTACCTCGTCCAGCGCCAGCACCGCGACGTGCAGCGACAGGCACGCCTGCACCGAGTCCAGGTCGACGCCGAGAATCCGCCCCAGCCTGGTCAACCGCTCGTAGAACGCCGGCCGGGACAGGTGCACCGCCGCGGCCGCCGCCGACTTGTTGCGGCCGTGCTCCAGGTACGCCCGCAACGTCGCCAGCATCCGCTCCCGGGGATGACGGGCCTCGTACGCCAGCAGCGCGCCCAGCTCACGCTCGACGAACACCTGCAACCGGGGTTCCTCCCGCAGCAGGTGCAGCAGCCCGGCCAGGCCGACGTCCGGCAGCCGCAGCACCTGGTCGGCGCGGCGGTCCCGGCGGCCGGCCTCGGCCACCTGACGGGCCTCGACCAGGGTCCGCCGGGCCTCCCGGACGCTGTCCACCCCGCTGCCGGCGGCGACCACCACCGGCACCGGCTCGGACCGGCGCAACCGGTGCAGCGCGGCCAGCAGACCGTCCAGCGCCGGGTCCGCCGCCGTGGCGTCCCGGACCGCCAGCAGTACGCCGACCGCGTGCTCGTCCAACGGGCTGGCCAGACCGGTCAGCCCGGCTTCCCGCAACGCCAGGCCGACCGTCTCGGCCAGGTCGCGCAGCCGGGCCTGGACCGCCTCGGCGCTGTCCGCCGCCGGCACCGATCCGGCCCCGCCGGCATCGGTGGCCGCACCGGGCTCGGCACCGGAACCTGCGTCGCGGAACCGGACCGCAACGCCGACCAGGTGCCGACGGTCCAGGCCGACGCCGAGCGCCCGTGCCCGCACCGCCACCTCGTCGACCGGCTGCGACCCGTCCAGCAGCGCGGTCAGCAGCGTCCGGTGAATCTGCCGCTCCAGCCCTTCGGCGTCGCGGCGGATCAGCCGGCCGAGCGCCAGGGTCGACGCGGCCCGTTCGAGCAGGATCGACCACCGCAGCAGCGGACCGCCCGACCCGGTGGACCCGTCGGAGACACCCGAGCCGCAGGAGACACCCGAGCCGCTGAGACCGGCTGCCGGGCAGCGCAGCAGCAGCCGACCCCAGTCCTGGCCCCGGGCACCGACCATGGTCACCAGCCAACCGGTGTCCGCGTGGTACGCGGTACGCCCGGTCGGCTGGATCCGGCGCGAATGCTGCTCCCAGCCGTCCAGCAGCAGCCGGGGATTCTCCCCGACGCTGTGGTAGGCCAGCACCCGACGGGACAGGTTCTCCAGCACCACCGGCGCGCCGGCCAACTCGGCCGCCTGGCGTACCACCTCGGTGGCCTCCGCGCCCTCCACGGACAGCTCGGTGAACCGCTGATGGATCTCCTCGGTCGCCCGCAGCTCGGCCAGCTGGGCGTCCACGATCAGGGCGTGCACCGCCTCGGTGATCAACACGAACCGGGTCTCCCGGCGCAGCTCCACCAGCGGCAGCCCGCGCCGGTGCGCGGCCGCGACCATCACCTTCGGCACCCCGCCGTGGTAGCGGCGGCCGAGCTCCACCACCAGGCCGGCGACGCCGACCTCGGCCAGGTCGGCGATGAAGGCCCGCACGCCGGCGTCGTCGACGGGCAGCCCGATCCCGGTGGTCAGCACCAGCTCACCGCCGCGCAGCAGGCTGGCGATGTCCGGCACCTCGGTAACGTGTACCCAGCGCACCGGTCGGTCCAGACCCTCCTCGGCGGCGACCACCCGGGGTCCGCCGTTCCGCACCGGGTCGAGCGCCAGCACCTCACGGACGGTCGGGAACACCCGCAGAACGCTACCCCGGCGACCGGCACAATGCCCGGTGTGCCAACAACGGAGATCATGGACCCGGACGACGAGCGGATCGCCGACTACCGGGCGCTGACCGACGTCGAGCTGCGGACCCGGTGGGAGCCGCCGAACGGCCTGTTCATCGCCGAGGGCGAGCTGGTCATCGGGCGGGCCCTGCGGGCCGGCTACCGGCTGCGGTCGGTGTTGGTCGACGCAAAGCGGGTCGACCAGCTCGCCGACCTGCCGCCGGACGCGACGGTCTACGCGGCAACCCCGGCGGTGCTGGAGTCAATCACCGGATTCCACGTGCACCGGGGCGTGCTCGCCTCGTTCCACCGCCGGGCCCTGCCCAGCCTGGACGAGGTGCTCGACCGGGCCCGCCGGCTGGTCGTCTGCGAAGGGATCAACACGCACACCAATTTGGGTGCGCTGTTCCGCAGCGCGGCGGCACTCGGCATGGACGCCGTGGTCCTCTCCCCCACCTGCGCGGATCCGCTGTACCGGCGGTCGGTGCGGGTCAGCATGGGCGAGGTGTTCGCGGTGCCGTACGCCCGGGCTGCGGCCTGGCCGGCGGCGCTGGCCACCGTCCGTACCGCCGGGTTCCGGCTGCTCGCGATGACCCCGGCACCGGACGCGGTGCCGGTCCAGCGGCTGGACTCCGCGGCCCGGGCCCGGCCGGCGCTGCTGCTCGGCGCGGAAGGGCCGGGGCTGAGCACTGCGGCGGTCCAGGCCGCCGACGTACGGGTGGCCGTGCCGATGCGACGCGGCGTCGACTCGCTCAACGTGGCGACGGCGGCGGCGGTCGCCTTCTGGGAGCTGTGCCGCGACGACCCGGCTTAACGCGAGCTGGCCGGGGCGGTCGCCGGCACCTGGATGCTGGGCACCATCCGGCCGGCGGACCAGGCCAGGCCGATCCCGGCGGTCAGGGTGAGGACCGCGCCGACGGTCTGCAGCGGCCCGGAGAGCAGCCCGACGAGCCCGAGCAGCGGGGACGCGACGATCAGCAGCCAGCCGTCGAGCCGGTTGAACAGCTCCGAACGCAGCACCGCGGCACCGGCGAGCAGCCAGCCGAAGCTGTACAGTGCGGCACCGACCAGGGCGATCGACCGGGCCGACGTACCGTAGACGGTCGTGCCGTCGGGCAGCCCGACGAACGGCACCGTCAGTGCCGTACCTGCCAGGCCGACCAGCAGCGCCGAGACGGCGGTGCCCCGGCTGCGGGCGGCGGCGTGGATCCCAGCGATCGCGACCAGCGCGACCAGCCCCAGCCAGCTGGCGATCACCCAGGAGGCCAGGTACGCCGGCCGGCCGTCGACCAGGTCGGGTGCCGGGCCGCCGCCGCGCACTCCGCTCAGGCCGCCGATGCCGAACGCGATCGCGTACAGCGGCAACGTCCAGATGGCGACCCGGCTGAACCGGCGGATCGACCACGCCCAGGCGGCGTTGGTTGCCGGGCCGGCCGGGGTGTTCTCGGGTGCGGCGGCGGCTACCACGGCGACACCGGCGTCGCTGCGGGAGACCACCCGTACCGGGCCGGACCGGCCGGCGTTGGACGCGGTGGTCCGGGGTCGGGTGTTCCTGACGGCACGCGTCACGGTGTCGCCTCCCCGCGCTGCGGGGCCCGCACCGGGCCCCGTCGGCTGTGCTCACTGACCGACCGATCGTGACAGCCGCCGACAGCGGTACGCGCGGGTTCCTCGGATTTCAGCCGGTCGGGTCAGCCGGCCCGGCCAGCGCCGGCCGGGCCGGATCGGGTCCTGCCCCGGCTACAGGTCAGCCGCGTTCGGCCTGCGGGCGCTGCTGCTCGGAGTTCAGCTCGCCGAGCAGCTCGGACGCGGGCACCGGCTCGGGCGCCGGCAGCCCGGCCGGCCGGGCCTTGGCGCCGCCGGCCGCCGTACCGCCGCTGGTGACCTGCTCGGCGGCCCGCACCTCGTCGTTGACCCGCTGCGCCTCGGCGGCGGCGGCCTCGGCGGCCTCGGCCGCCTCCCGCTCCACGGCGCTGGAGTCGACCTGCTGCGACGGCGCGTCACCGACCATCTGGCTGAGCCCACCGAGCGCCCCGCCCAGACCTTCGAGGGCCTTGGTCAGCTCGGCCGGGACGATCCACATCTTGTTGGACTGGCCGTTGGCGATCTGCGGCAGCGCCTGCAGGTACTGGTAGGCGAGCACCTTCTGGCTCGGGTTGGCCTGGTGGATGGCGTCGAAGACGGTCCGGATCGCCTTCGCCTGGCCTTCGGCCTGCAGGATCCGGGCCTGCCGGTCACCGTCGGCGCGCAGCACGGCGGCCTGCTTCTCGCCCTCGGCACCGAGAATCTGCGACTGCTTGTGCCCCTCGGCGGTGAGGATCGCGGCGCGGCGGTCCCGCTCGGCGCGCATCTGCTTCTCCATCGAGTCGCGGATGCTCGGCGGCGGCTCGATCGCCTTGATCTCCACCCGGGTCACCTTGATGCCCCACCGGCCGGTGGTTTCGTCCAGCACGCCGGACAGGTGCTGGTTGATCTCCTCACGGCTGGTCAGCGCGCGCTCCAGGTCGAGCGAGCCGATGACGTTACGCAACGTGGTGACGGTGAGCTGCTCGATCGCCTGCAGAAAGTTGGCGATCTCGTAGGTGGCGGCCCGGGGATCGACGACCTTGAAGTACAAGACGGTGTCGATCGACACCACCAGGTTGTCCGAGGTGATCACCGGTTGGGGCGGGAAGCTGACCACCTGTTCCCGCATGTCGACCTTGGCCCGTACGGTGTCGACGAACGGGACGAGCAGGTTGAGACCGGGCGTCAGGGTGCGCTGGTACCGGCCGAGCCGTTCGACCAGGTCCATCCGCTGCTGCGGGACGATCCGCACCGCCCGGATCAGGGTTATCACTGTGATCAGAGCGACCGCCCCGACCAGCACCGCGATCACTAAGTCCATCGTCGTTCACCTTCTCGGCTCGGGAAATTCATGCCGGCTCGGGGTGTTCATGCCGGTCCGCCGCCGGTGACGTCGTCCCGCCAGACCAGCGCGGTGACGCCCTTGACCTGGATCACCTGTACCCGTTCGCCAGGGGCGAAGACCTGGATGCCGTCATACGAGCGGGCGCTCCACAGCTCGCCGTCGATCTTGACCTGGCCGCCGTCGGCATCCACCCGCTCCAGCACCAGCGCCGAGGCGCCCTCGATCGCCTGCACGCCGAACGGCTCCTCGCCACCGCTGAGCGCGGACTGCCGGTGCCGCTGGATGGCCGGCCGGACGGCGACCACGGTCAGCGCCGACACTGCGGCGAAGACCAGCGCCTGGGCGGCCACCGGGGCACCGAGAGCGGCGGCGAACGCCGCGGCGAACGCGCCGGCGGCGAACATGACGAGGAACAGCGTCGCGGTGAATAATTCCGCGACCGCCAGTACGACGCCCAATACGATCCACAGGACGGGTTCCACACACCGATCGTGACATGTATGCGCACCACCGGCGACCCTCGGACCGACAAATCGGGCAGCCATTAGTGAGTCGGACCAATACGGCCACCCTAAGTCACGATCCAACCCACCTGAGTCACGAGCAAGGAGCATGTAGGCGTGTCCGCACCCCTGTCCCCCGACACCATCAGCATGATCGACACTGCGGTCGCCGAGACCCAGTCGAACGGCCGGGCACCCTCCGTCGTCCTCGGCGTGCTCCGGGACCGGCGGCTGGTGCACATCGCGTCCGCCGGTGACCACCCGTCACCCCACCCCGACCTGCAGTACCGGATCGGCTCGATCACCAAGACCTTCACCGCCACCCTGGTGCTGCGGCTACGCGACGCCGGCCGGCTCGACCTCGACGACCGGCTCCGCGACCACCTGCCCGACGCCCCGTTCGAACGGATCACCCTGCGCCAACTCCTCGGCCACGCCGCCGGCCTGCAACGCGAACCGGACAGCGACACCTGGTGGGAACGCAGCACCGGCACCGACGTCGCCACTCTGCTGGCCGGGCTCGGACCGGACAAGATGGCCTTCCCGCCGCACCGCACGTACCACTACTCGAACCTGGCGTACGGGCTGCTCGGCGCCGCCCTGCACCGGATCACCGGCACGCCGTGGAGCGACCTGGTCGCCACCGACATCCTCGGACCACTCGGCATGACCCGCACCACCTACCACCCCACCGCCCCGTACGCCGCCGGCTACGTGGTGCACCCGTGGCACGGCACGCTGCGCGAGGAGCCGCGTACCGACACCCGGGCGATGGCCCCCGCCGGCCAGCTCTGGTCCACCGTCGCCGACCTCAGCCGGTGGGCGGCGTTCCTCGCCGACCCGGACCCGGCGGTGCTGGACCCCGACACGATGGCGGAGATGTGCCTGCCGGTGGCGATCAACGACCCGCAGCGGTGGACCGGCGGCCACGGGCTCGGCCCCGAGCTCTACCGGGTCGGGGAGCGGGTCTTCGCCGGCCACGGCGGCTCGATGCCCGGCTACGTCGCGCTGCTCGCCGTGCACCGTGGCACCGGCACCGCCGTGGTGGCCTTCGCCAACTCGTACGGCTTCGCCCGGGGTACCATCCGCGAACTGGGGCTACGGGTACTGGCCGGGGTGCTGGACCGGGAACCGGTCGCGCCGCGTCCCTGGCGACCGGGCACCCTGCCGCCGCCGGAGATCGACGCTGTCTGCGGCCGGTGGTGGTGGATGGGACGGGAGATGCAGGTTTCCTGGGACGCCGACGCCGCCGAGCTGGTCCTCACCCTGCTCGGGCCGGTCCAGCCGGTGACGTCGCGGTTCGCCGCGCTGGGCGCGGACCGCTGGCAGGGCCGCAGCGGCGCCCAGCAGGGCGAGATCCTCACCGTACGGCGTGGACCGACCGGCACCCCGACAGCGCTGGACCTGGCCACCTTCGTCCTTACCCGCGACCCGGACGACCTCGGCTGACCGGACGACCTCGGCTGACCGGACGACCCCGGCTGACCGGACGACCCCGGCTGACCGGACGACCCCGGCTGACCGGACGACCCCGGCTGACCGGACGACCTCGGCTGACCGGCCGCCGGCTCACTGCGGCGGTACGGTGACGAAGTCGATCAGCCGCTCCATCGCGTTGATCAGCGGCGTCTCCACGTCCTGGTAGCTGTCCACACTGGACAGGATTCGACGCCACAGCTGCGCCGGATCGGCCACGCCGACAGCCGCACAGACGCCTTCCTTCCACGGCTGTCCGGGTGGGATCCGGGGCCACTGCCGCAATCCGATCCGGTCCGGTCTGACCGCCTGCCACACGTCCACGTACGGATGCCCGGTCACCAGGACGTACGGCGAGGTGACCGCGGCGACGACCCGGCTCTCCTTGGACCCGGGGACCAAATGGTCGACCAGCACGCCAAGCCGGCGCTGCGGTCCGGGCGCGAAACCGGCCACCGCAGCGGCCAGCCCGTCGATGCCGTCCAGCGGTTCGACGACGACGCCCTCGACCCGCAGGTCGTCACCCCAGATCCGCTCGACGAGCGCGGCGTCGTGCACACCCTCCACCCAGATCCGACTGGCCTGGGCCACCCGGGCCGGTCGGTGGCCGACCGCGACCGAACCGGAAGCGGTGCGCTGCCGCTGCCGGGGCGCGGCGGGTGCCCGGGGCGGCCGGCGCAGCGTCACCGGCTGGCCGTCCAGCAGGAAACCGGCCGGTGCCAGCGGAAAGTGCCGTCGGCGACCGTGCCGGTCCTCCAGTGTCACCGCGCCGGATTCGAAACCGACGACCGCGCCGCAGAAACCGGAGTCGGCGTCCTCCACCACGAGGTCCGGCTCGGCGTCGACCTCCGGCACCACCCGACGGCGGCGCCAGTTGCCCGCCAACACGTCGTCGCCGTACCGCTGGTCACCACCCACGTCCGGCAGGCTAACCGCACCGGGCGACGGTGGCCCGCCGACGCGCCGACCGGACACCCCGACGGGGACCTGCCGCCCGGTGTCGAGACAACCGACAGCGCGGCACGTACCCTAGCGTGCATGTCCCCCGCAGCAGGCGCGGCGACCCTCGCGACGCGCCGCTCCAGCCGCTTCGTGGCCTGGGTGCGCGCATGGCGCGCCGGCCTGGTGCCGTACGACGAGATCGCCGACGAGATCTCCGGCGACGAGGAGCATCTGGTCGCCGACGCACCCGGTGCCTGGACCGACCTGCCGTTGCGCGACGCGCTGTCCTGCTTCGCGAAGCTGCCACCGGACGAGATCCGGCTGGCGTTGCCGGCCCCCGGCGACCCACGCGGTCTGCCCGGTCCAGGTGAGTTCACCGGCGCCGCGCTGCTGGCCGGCGAGGCGGTGGTGGCCCGTGGGCTGGGCGTCATCCCCGAGGTGCGCTCACACACGTCCGGTTCCGGGGTCACCTTCGAGACGGTGCTGTGGCGGATCTACCCGCTGCCGCAGGAGCTACCCGCCGCCGGGCACGCCGGGCCGAGCGCCGCCGAAGCCGAGGCCGAGCTGTCCACCGCACTGGCCGAGACGACCACGGCGCTGACCCGGCTGGACGTCGCGCACTGGCGGCCGGAGCTGGCCGGGGCGCTGGCCGCGCTGCGCCGCCCGGACGGCGGGATGGACCTGCCACCCGGCTTCGATCCGCGGGCTCGCCGGCTGTTCGCCCGGGCCAGCGTGCTGGACCAGGTGCTGGCGCTCGCCGAGCACGTCGCCCCCGGCGGCGCCGTCAACGGCTACGAGGCCCAGCAGCGCGACGCCGCGCTGCGGCCGCTGACCACTGCCTGCCGCCGGGCGCTGGTCGCCGCCTGCAACGCCCCGCTGCGGCCCTGACTGCCGAGCGCGGCCGGACGCCCCGACCAGATCTCGTCTCGATCAGATCTCGTCGATCAGGTCGGCCACCGACGCGACGATCCGCGACGGCCGGTACGGGTAGCGGTCGATGTCGGTACGGCTGCTGATCCCGGTGAGCACCAGGATCGTCTGCAGCCCCGCCTCCAGCCCGCACAGCACGTCGGTGTCCATCCGGTCACCGATCATCGCGGTGCTCTCCGAGTGCGCGTCGATCGTGTTCAACGCCGACCGCATCATCATCGGGTTCGGCTTGCCGACGAAGTACGGCTCCACCCCGGTCGCCTTCGAGATCATCGCCGCGACCGAGCCGGCCGCCGGCAGCGCGCCCTCGGTCGACGGCCCGGTCGGGTCCGGGTTGGTGCAGATGAACCGGGCACCGCCGTTGATCAGCCGGACCGCTTTGGTGATCGCTTCGAAGCTGTAGGTGCGGGTCTCCCCCAGCACCACGTAGTCCGGGGCGTAGTCGGACAGGATGTAGCCGACCGCGTGCATCGCCGTGGTCAGCCCGGCCTCACCGATGACGTACGCGGTGCCACCCGGCCGCTGGTCGGCGAGAAACTGCGCGGTAGCCAGCGCCGCTGTCCAGATCGCCTGCTCCGGCACGTCGAAACCCATCCGGGTGAGCCGGGCCTGCAGATCGCGGGGGGTGTAGATGGAGTTGTTGGTCAGCACCAGGAACGGTTTACCGGAAGCGCGCAACCGGTTGATGAACTCCGGCGCACCGGGGACCGGTTGGCCCTCGTGCACCAGCACACCGTCCATGTCGGTCAGCCAACTCTCGACGGGCTTACGGTCGGTCACGAGGATCTCCGGGGGGTGGAAGAGGCAATGCAGCAGTTCACCGGGCAGGTGTCCCAGACCGGCAGCGTACCGAGCCGTACCCGGGTGAGGGCGCCGTCCGGGCGCAGCCGTTCCGACACCAGGTCCCGGACCATCGACACGAAGGCCGGGTGGGTGCCGGGGCTGGCCGCCCGGGCGTACGCCAGACCGAGCTCCTTGGCGGTCGCCGCGGCCTCGGTGTCCAGGTCCCAGACCACCTCCAAGTGGTCGGAGACGAAACCGATCGGACTGACCACCACTGCGTCGACCCCCTGACCGGCGAGTTCCCGCAGGTGGTCGTTGACGTCCGGCTCCAGCCAGGGCACCTGCGGCGGCCCGGACCGGCTCTGCCAGACCAGGTCGTACGGCAGGTCCGGGGCGGCGTCGGCGGCGACCAGCCGGGCGGTCTCGGCCAGCTGGGCCTGGTAACGCCCGCCCTCCGGGCCGGCAGCGGCCGCCGCGCTGGTCGGGACCGAATGGGCGGTGAACACCAGCCGGGTACGCCGACGCAGCGCCGGGTCGATCGTGTCCAGCGCGGCCCGGACCGCTTCGACGTGTGGACCGACGAACCCGGGGTGATCGTGGAACTGCCGCAGCTTGTCGATCACCGGGGCGTCCGGGCCGACCGCCGACCGCGCCGCCGCGATGTCCTCCTGGTACTGCCGGCACGACGAGTAGCCGCCGTAGGCGCTGGTGGCGAAGGCGAGGGCGCGGCGGACCCCGTCGTCGCGCATCCGGGCCACCGTGTCGGTCAGCATCGGATGCCAGTTGCGGTTGCCCCAGTAGACCGGCAGGTCGAGCCCGTGGGCGGCGAAGTCGACGCGGATCGCGGCGAGCAGCTCCCGGCACTGCTGGTTGATCGGCGACACGCCGCCGAAGTGCTGGTAATGCTCGGCGACCTCGGCCAGCCGTTCCGGCGGCACGTTGCGGCCCCGGGTCACGTTGCGCAGGAAGGGCAGCACGTCCTGCGGACCTTCCGGGCCGCCGAACGACAGCAGAACCAGTGCGTCGTACGCCATGGGCCCTATTGTTCCTGGTCGGGCCGGGCCGGGCGGCGGCGCATCCCGAAGATCAGGCGCCGATGGCGTGGAAGCCGCCGTCGACGTGCACGATCTCACCGGTGGTCGCCGGGAACCAATCTGACAGCAGCGCCAGGCAGGCCCGCGCCGCCGGCTCCTGATCGGTCAACTGCCAGCCCAGCGGCGCCCGCTCGGTCCAGGCCTGCTCGAAGGCCTCGAAGCCGGGGATCGACTTGGCCGCCATGGTGCGCAGCGGGCCGGCGGAGACCAGGTTGCTGCGGATGCCCTTCGGTCCCAGGTGCAGCGCCAGGTAGCGGGACGCGGACTCCAGGCCGGCCTTGGCGACCCCCATCCAGTCGTAGACCGGCCAGGCCAGGGTGGCGTCGAAGGTCAGCCCGACGACCGCGCCGCCGGGACGCATCAGCGGCAGCGCCGCCATCGCCAGCGACTTGTACGAGAAGGTGGAGATGTGCAGCGCGGTGGCGACGTCGTCCCAGGGCGCGTCGAGGAAGCCGCCACCGAGGCAGCTCTGCGGGGCGAACCCGATCGAGTGCACCACCCCGTCGAGGCCGTCGACGTGCCCGGCAACCTTGTCGGCCAGCCCGGCCAGGTGCTCCGGGTTGGTCACGTCGAGCTCGATCACCGGCGCTTCGGCCGGCAGCCGCTTGGCGATCCGCTCCACCAGCGACATCCGGCCGAACCCGGTGAGCACGACGGTGGCACCGTTCTCCTGGGCGAGCTTCGCCACCGAGAAGGCGATCGACTGGTCGGTGATGACGCCGGTGACGAGCAGCCGCTTACCGGCCAGCAGTGCGGACACAGGTTTCTCCGTTCGGTGTTTCGTAGCCAGGTCGGGTCGGTGCGGTGTCACAGGTCGGTGCGGCGTCGACGGTCAGTGCCCCATGCCGAGGCCGCCGTCGACGGGAATGACCGCCCCGCAGATGTAACCGGCGGAGTCGCCGGCGAGCCACGTCACCGCGGCGGCCACCTCGTCGGCGGTGGCGAACCGACCGGCCGGGATGGCCTTGCGGTACTCGGCCTTGCGCTCCTCGGGCAGCGCCGCCGTCATGTCGGTCTCCACGTAGCCGGGGGCGACGACGTTGGCGGTGATGTTGCGTCCGCCGAGTTCGCGGGTGATCGACCGGGCCATGCCGACCAGGCCGGCCTTGCTCGCCGCGTAGTTGACCTGACCGGGCGAGCCGAGCAGGCCGACCACCGACGAGATGAAGATCAGCCGGCCCCAGCGGGCCCGCAGCATCTTCGTCGAAGCGCGCTTGGCGCAGCGGTACGCGCCGGTCAGGTTGGTGTCCAGCACCGAGGTGAACTGCTCCTCGGACATTCGCAGCAGCAGCGTGTCGTCGGTGACGCCGGCGTTGGCGACCAGCACCTCGACCGGCCCGAGCTCGGCTTCGACCGCGCCGAAGGCCTGGTCGACCGAGTCGGCGTCGGTGACGTCGCAGCGTACGCCGAACAGGCCGGCCTGCTCGGCGAAGCCGGACCGGTAGGTGACCGCGACCCGGTCGCCCTGCTTCGCGAACGTCTGCGCGATCGCCAGGCCGATGCCCCGGTTACCGCCGGTGACCAGTACGGTGCGGGCCACGTTCCCCCCTCGTCGTCGATGATCCGGCCTTGGAGACTAGGTGCTACCGCCGGGTAAGCAGTAACCCGGGGGTACTACCCCTGTGGTGTCTTGACACCAGGTCGGTCCGGTCGTAGCCGCAAAGTGGTGAAGTTAGTGGCCGCGCAGGTCGGTGCGGCCGGGCTGGCGATCCGGTGGTTGCGAGGCCGGATCGCCACCACCGCCCGGTGGTGGTCGGTGGTCGCGGCGGTGAACCGGCACGCGCTCGGCGTCTACCTGTGGCACCAGCCGGTACTCATCGGGCTGACGGTCGCCGCGCTGGGCTGGCCGGTGGGACCGCCGTCGCCGGGGTGCACACCGCGCCGGAGCATCCCGGGTGGCTGGTCGACCGGGCCGTCTATCTGCCGGTTCTCGCCGTCACACTGATCACGTTGCTGCGGATTGTGCCGACCTGCCGGCCCAGGTGTACGCTCTTGCCCGGTTCAACGGCCGGACGACCTGTGGAGGTGATCGCTGTGCGAGATAGCGATCCTCCTAGTCGTCGCCGGGCCACCGGTCGAGCGCGCTGAGGTCGGCGTGGCTCCTGGTGCGCCCGTGCGATCTGCCCGTGTCGCCCGTCAGCCCGCCCGCCGGTCACCCTGATCCACAGGTGGCCGGCCCGTCGCCGGAGTCCACCCTCGATGAACCGTTACGTCGCACCGCTGGGGTTCACCCTGGCCGCCGTCTGGATCGCCGTCATCTTCGTGCTGGCCAGCGGCGCACGGTGACGGGCCCCGGCCGGCGGCGGGTGTCCGTCGCCTGCCGGGCCGGGCCCTGTCACCTGCTGGTCCGGTCGGGCCGTCTCACGGCAGCCGCGAGGTCCACAGCAGACTGAGTACCGCCGCGCCCAACGCCAGCAGCAACGCCAGGGCCGCGTACCACTGGGTTATCTCCCGGGGCACGGTCCGCTGCCCGATCGACGAGCCCATGTCCTCGTACACCTGGTTGAGCTCGCCGACCGACGCCGCCTCGTAGAAGAAGCCGTTGGTCGCCTCAGCCAGCTCGGCCAGCGCGAACCGGTCCACCGGCACCCGCTGCACCTGGTTACCGATCTGCACCTGGCCGTCGTCGGTGCCGAACGCGATCGTCGACACCGGTACGTTGGCCGCCGACGCCGACGCAGCGGCCTCCTCGACCGACCGGCCCGAGGTGCGGTAGCCGTCCGACAGCAGCACGATCCGGGCCGGCGGCGGGCCCTGCGCACCGTCGGTCGGCACCAGCCGGATCGCCTCCAACGAAGTGAACACGGCCTCGCCGGTGGCGGTGGCCTCGGCCAGCACCAGACCGTCGATCGCCTGGGACACCGCAGCCCGGTCCTTGGTCGGCGAGACCAGCACGTTCGCCGACTTGGCGAACGCGACCAGCCCGATGTTGTAGCCCTCCGGCAGCTCCGCGACGAACTCCTTCGCCGCCTGCTGGGCCGCCTCGATCCGACTCGGAGTCACGTCGTCGGCCTCCATCGACAGCGACACGTCGATGGCGAGAATGACGGTGGCCCGCTCCAGCGACTCCTCAGCGTCGATCGACGGCCGGGCCAGCGCCGACGCCAGCACCAGCAGACTCAGCAGGAACGCCCCGGCGGCCAGGTGACGACGCCAGCCGAGGCCACGCGGGGCCAGCGTGCGCAGCAGGTCCACGTTGGTGAACCGGACCGCGTACGCCTTGCGGCGGAACTGACGCCACACGTACATCCCGGCGATCGCCAGAACCGGCAGCAGGGCGAGCAGCCACCAGGGCTGCAGGAAACGGATCATCGAGCTTCGCTTTCCGGGCGCGGGGTGGGGGCCGGGCGGGCGATGCCACGGGTACGGGCGTGCCGCTGCCCGGCGACGAACCGGACGATGTCCAGCAGCCAGTCCGAGTCGGTCCGCAGCCGCAGGTGGGCCGCGCCGGCACCGCGCAGAGTCTGCGCGATCGCCGCCCGCTGCGCCCCGGCCGCCTCGGCGTACCGCCGGCGCAGCCGCGGATCGGCGGTCTGCACCTCGTGCAGCGTGCCGGTCTCCGGGTCGGCCAGGGTCAGCACGCCGGCGTCGGGCAGCTCCAGCTCACGCGGATCGACCACCTCGACGGCGAGGACGTCGTGGCGGACCGCGAGTTTTCGGACCGGCCGGCCCCACTGCTGCGGCGGGGCCAGGAAGTCGGAGATCACCACGGCGACGCCGCGGCGACGCGGCGGCCGGTTCAGCATGTCGACCAGGGCACCGAGGTCGCTGCGGCCGGGTCGGGACTGGGTGCCGGCGATCGCCCGCAGCAGCCCGTGCGCCTCCTTGCGGCCGGTCCGCGCCGGCAGCCGGGAAAGGACGCCGCCGAGCGCCGGATCACCGGTGCCGATCACCGCGCCCACCCGGTTGCCGCCCCGCGCGCTCAGGTGCACCATCGCCGCCGCCGCCGAGACGGCCAGGTCCCGTTTGAGGCAGCGGGCGGTGCCGAAGTCCAGGCTGGCCGACAGGTCCACCGCCACCCAGGCTTCCAACTCCCGGTCGGCGACGGTACGCCGTACGTGCGGCACGGTGGTCCGGGCCGTCACCGGCCAGTCCATCCGGCGCACGTCGTCACCGGGCCGGTACTCGGTCGACTCACCGGCCTCACTGCCCGGACCGGGCAGCAGCCCCACGTAGTCGCCCTGCAGCAGGCCGTCGAGCTTGCGGGTGACGGTCAGGTAGAGCCGGGACAGCACCGCCTCCGCCCGGCCCGAGCTCGGCACCGCAGCGGTCACTGCGACTGTCCGGGCCAGCCGGCGCCACCGGGCGGGCCGGGCACCGCGGCGGCCGGCGCGGCATGTCCCATCGGTCCCACCGGCTGCGGCGTCGCGTTCTGCCGGGGGGCTACCGACGGCAGCGGCACCATCTGCATGATCCGCCCGACGACGTGGTCGGCGGGCACGTCGTCGGCCAGCGCGTCGTAGCTGAGCACCAGCCGGTGACGCAGGATGTCCGGGGCGATGTCCTGCACGTCCTGCGGCAACGCGTAGTCGCGCCCGCGCAGCAGCGCCAATGCCCGGGTGGCCCGCACGATGCCCAGCGAGGCACGCGGGCTGGCACCGTACTGGATCAGCTGCGCGACGTCCGGCATGCCGTGCTCGGCCGGCGCCCGGGTGGCCAGCACCAGGCGTACGGTGTAGTCGACCAGCGCGTTGTGCACGAACACCTTGTCCGCCTTGCGCTGCAGGTCGACCAGGTCGGTGGGCTTGAAAACGACGCTCGGCTGCGGCGCCTCCACCCCCATCCGGTAGACGATCTCCCGCTCCTCCGCGTCGGTCGGATAGCCCACCACGATCTTCATCAGGAACCGGTCGCGCTGCGCCTCCGGCAGCGGGTAGACGCCCTCCTGCTCGATCGGGTTCTGGGTGGCCATCACCAGGAACGGATCCGGTACGGGATGCGTCTGCCCGCCCAGCGACACCTGCCGCTCGCTCATCACCTCGAGCAGCGCCGACTGCACCTTGGCCGGCGCGCGGTTGATCTCGTCGGCGAGCAGGAAGTTGACGAACACCGGACCGAGCTCGATGTCGAACTTCTCGCTGGACTGCCGGTAGATCCGGGTGCCGACCAGGTCGGCGGGGACCAGGTCGGGGGTGAACTGGATCCGGGCGAACGAGCCACCGACGACGGTGGCCAGAGTCTCCACGGCGAGCGTCTTCGCCACCCCGGGGACGCCTTCCAGCAGGCAGTGCCCCCGGGCGAGCAGCGCGACGAACATCCGCTCGACCATCCGGTCCTGACCGACGATGACCCGTTTGACCTCGAACATCGCCCGCTCCAGCAGGGTCGCGTCGGCGGCCGGTGTCGCCTCGGGGGGCGACGGTGGCGCAGCGGTCGGTGTCGAAGATTCGGGCGTGGTCGGCTGGGCCACCGGTCCTCCACAGCGTGCTCTGGTGTCGTCAGGGTTCTGGCGTCGTCGGGTCGAAAAGGTCGTGCCGCACTAAGCGTCGCACGCCGGTCCGAACCGGCGGGCAGGGGCCGAGAAAGCACCGCCAGGTGGGTAGACACGAGGGGGATCGGCGTGTGTACGATTCAGCCGTCGCCGGGCGGCTTCCCCCGTGGCCGCCCGGCGCTCACTCCTTCAGGTGCGTGCCGCCCTGTCCCGGTGCCGTCCCCGGCATGCTGCCGACCTCGCCCGGTGCCGACCTGGACTCGCCTGGCGCCGGCCTAGACTCGTACCGTGGCCGCACCCCCCGATTCCGCCGACACCGCACCGGGCGAGCAGTTGGTCTGTTCTGCCAAGGGCTGCCGTGCCCCGGCGATCTGGGCGCTCAACTGGAACAACCCCCGGCTGCACCAGCCCGAACGCCGCAAGACCTGGCTGGCCTGCGCCGACCACCGGCACCGGCTCGGCGACTTCCTGCACGTACGTGGATTCCTCCGCGACGTGGCGCCGCTTGGCTGATCGCCTACGCTCGTAAGGGTGACCGAACAGTCCGCCGCACCGGCAGCCCCGATCAGCCCTCTGGAGCCCTGGCCGGAGACGGTGCAGTGGCAGCCCGTCTCCCGCGACCTGGTCTGGGTGGAGCTGATCCGGCTCGCCATCGGGATGAGTTTCCTGCTCGTCGGGCTCGGGGTCGGCTGGGCGATCACCGGTTTCTGGTTCGTTGGCGTCGGCTTCGCCGCCGCCGTGCTGCTCACCGTGCTGCGGGTGGTGGCGACGGTGCGGGCCGTCTACGCCTGGGGGTACGCCGAGCGCGACGACGACCTGCTGGTGCGGCACGGGCTGCTGGTCCGCCGGCTGTCGATTGTCCCGTACGCCCGGATGCAGTTCGTCGACGTCTCCGCCGGCCCGCTGGAACGGGCCTTCGATTTGGCGACCGTGCAGCTGCACACGGCCGCGGCGGCCAGCGACGCCCGGGTGCCCGGGCTGCGGCCCGCCGAGGCGTCCCGGCTACGGGACCGGCTCACCGCGCTCGGCGAGATCCGGGCGGAGGGTCTGTGAGCCAGCCGCACGATCCGGTCCCGCCGCCGTACCCGCTGCCCGGACAGGCCTACCCGCTACCGGGCCAGCCGTACCCGCCGCACGGTCCGGTCGAGGAGCCCCGCCAGCGGCTGCATCCGCTGAGCCCGATCCTCAAGGGCAGCAGGGCCCTCGTGGTGATCATCGCCGGCCTGTCCTGGCAGACGCTCGGCCGGGTCGGCTTCGGTCGCTTCGCGCTGCTGGTCGTGCTGTGCCTGCTCGGCTACCTGGCGGTGGCGGTGATCAGCTGGTACAACACCGGCTACCACGTGGTCGGCCGTGAGCTGCGGATTCACGAAGGTCTGCTGTGGCGGCGGACCCGTGCCATCCCGCTGGAGCGGCTGCAGGCGGTCGAGGTTGTCCGGCCGCTGCTCGCCCAACTGACCGGCCTGGCCGAACTGCGGCTCGAAGTGGTCGGCGGTGGCCAGACCGAGGCGCCGCTGGCATATCTGACCGTCGCCGACGCCGCCACGCTGCGGGCCCGGCTGCTGGCGCTCGCCGGCCGCGCCAAGCCGGCCCCGGACGCGGCAGCTCCCGACGGGACGGCACCGCTGCCGGACGGCACCCCGGCCGGCCTGCCCGACCCGTCCGCGCCGCCACCCGGCCGGCTACTACACACCGTGGTCAACCGGGACCTGCTGATCAGCCAACTGCTCACCCCGCAGACCATGTTCCTGCCGTTCGGTGTCGCGTTCGTTATCACCCAGTTCGCGATGGACGCCACCTGGTCATTCGTGGCGGTCGCCAGCACCCTGACCGCCACCGCCGGGGTGATCCTGCAGCCGATCCGGCGGGTGCTCAGCGACTGGAACTTCCGGCTGGCCCGCGACGAGGTGGGTCTGCGGGTCCGGCACGGGCTGACCGAGACCCGGTCGCAGACCGTACCGCTGCACCGGATCCAGGCGATCGGTGCGACCTGGCCGCTGCTGTGGCGGGGGAAGAGGTGGCTGCGGTTGCGGTTGCACGTCGCCGGCTACGCCGCACCGGACGGGCAGGGTGGCGGCACCCAGTCCGACCAGTTGCTGCCGGTCGGCGTACTGCCCACCGCGAACCACATCCTCGCCGACGTGCTGCCCGGAATCGCGCTCGACGCGCTGCCGATGACGCCGCCGCCGCGCCGGGCCCGCTGGCTCAACCCGCTGGTGCAGCCGAAGCTCGGTGCCGGGCTTGCCAACGACGTGTTCAGTGTCCGCAGCGGGTTGCTGACCCGGCAGATGCTGGTCGTGCCGTACGCGAGGATGCAGAGCGTACGGGTGGTGCGCGGGCCGCTGCAGCGGCTGCTCGGGCTGGCCACCGTGTACGCCGACACCGCCGGCGGGCCGAGCGCCGCCGCCAAGGACCGGGACGTGGCCGAGGCGTGGTGGCTGGCGGCGGAGCTCAGCGACCGGGCCCGCGCCGCCCGCAGCACGCCAGCCGATCCGCCCTCGCCGCAGCCGTCGATCTAAAAGGAGTCGTGGTCGATATACCGGCCAGATCCTTTTAGATCAACTGGTGGACGAGGGCGAGCAGCAGGTCGCAGCGTTCGGCGGCGCGCACCGCGCGGCGCAGGTTTGGTCCGTGCGACGACTGACCGAACGAGATCATCGCCGCCTTCAGGATGCCGCCGCACAAGCGGCAGTCCAGGTCCGCGGCGTCGGCCGCCGCGATCCCGGCGGGCGAGGCGAGCCGCGTCCACCGCAGGTGCCGGTCGCCGGGTCACCCGTCACCGTCGTCGTCCGGCTCGCCGGCCGGCATCAGCCCGGACAGGTGCAGCACAGCCCGGATGCGCCGGGCGGAGCTCGCGTCCCACCGGTCCAGAATGGCGAGTGCCCGCAGGAACGGTCGACACGGTGCCGGGATGCCGCCGCACCGGTGACACTCCCCGGTGGTGCGGTTCGGGATGTGGGTCCGGGCGGTGGAGTTCGCATCATGGACGACTCGGGCCAGCTCCGGTGACCAGGTAGGGTCGCCGCCTCGCGTCGGGTCGTCCGGGGCCCACCGATCCCGTCGTTTCTGATCATCATTACCCCCTCGGATCGATTACGAACAGCGTGTATCTTTCTGCTGAGTTCCACCCTGGATCGCTGACCATGCTCAATGGAAGAAGGCGTTAGGCCCAGGGAATGCACGTGCTGTCCAGGCCAGCAAAAGATCAACAAGTTCGAGCGATTTGGGGGATGTGAAGGTCTATGGCTGGGAGCGATTATCTGATATCGGAGCTACGCCGGCTGCGCGAGTCGTTCGGGCTGACCCAGGATGCGTGGGCCGACCGGATCCACTTCTCGGCGAAGCACGTGGGTGCCATCGAGCGCGGCGAGCGGCCCGCACTGCCGGACTACCTGAAGGCCGTCGACAAGGTGTTCGGCACCGCGCTGGTCAGGTTCTATCGGGAGTTCGTCCGGGGCGACTGGACACCCGTGTGGTACCGGCCGTTCGTCGAGTACGAAGGTCGGGCGACCCTGCTGCGGGTCTACCATCCGACGCTGATCCCCGGACTGCTGCAAACCGAGGCGTACGCACGCGCTCTCCTGCCGGCAATGAACGTCCCGGCCGAGGACGTCGAACAGACGCTCGCGGCACGGCTGGACCGGCAAGAGATCATCACCCGAACCACCAGCCCGTGCCGCCTGGTCGTGATACTCGACGAAATGGCGATCCGCCGCACCTCCGGCGGGCCGGAAGTGATGCGCGAACAGCTCAAAGCACTGACGGAGGTGGGCGATCGACCGAATGTACAGATCCACGTGGTGCCACTGGCCACCCCGGCGTATGTCGGGATGTACGGCCCGATCGTCCTGGCCTCGGTTGAGGGTCGCACAGTTGGCTTCCTCGAAGGCCACCAGGAAGGCCGGGTGGTGGAGTCGCCCGACCGCACCGCGAGCCTGGAGAGCGACTGGGAGTCGATCCGGCAGTACGCTCTACCCTGCGCGCAGTCGCTCGAACTGATCACGAAGGCGGGAGAGACATGGACCTGACCAAGCCTCGTTGGCGTAAGAGCACCAAGTCCGACACAGGGGCCTGCGTCGAGGTGGCCGACAACATCACCGGGCGCGTCCTCGTGCGGGACACCAAGGACCGCGACGGCGCGATGCTGACCTTCGGACCGACCGCGTGGCGGTCCTTCGTGTCGACGGCTGCCACCCTGAAGCCTTGAGCCATCGGACAGCGCCGAGTCAGCCGTAGGCCGGATCACCCAGGCTTGACTCCGCCCTCGCGGTTGGAGCCAAGCCTGGGTCGTCCTATTGAGCTGCGGCGCTCTCGCTCGCCGGCAGCCGGTACGTCGCCCGCAGCGGCGACAGCAGGGCCGGCAGGAAGGCGGCGGTCATCCCGGCCGTACCGATCCACAGTACGGCCGACGCCCCGAACAGGCCGCCGAGCGCACCGCCGAGCAGCGCCGCGACCGGCATGCTGCCCCACTGGACGAAGCGGACCGTGGCGCTCATCCGGCCCAGCAGCCGATCCGGAGTGATGCTCTGTTGCAGGCCCGCCTGCGCGACAAGCCGGACCACCCCGCCGAAGGACAGCAGTGCCAGCCCGGCCACAGCAAGCCAGGTCGGCCAGCCGACACTTGTTGCTGGCAGCAGCGCGGCGGCCGGAGCGGTACACAGCGGCGCCAGCCAGATCGCCGGACCCGGGCCGACCCTGGCGATCAGCCGGCCGGCCATCAGCGCGCCGACGAACCCACCGCAGGCCATCGCCGAGAGCACCGAGCCGATGCCGGACGTACTCAGATCCAGCTGCCGGGCCAGGAAGACCAGCAGCATCGTCTGGTACACGACGAGGAAGAGACTGAAGAAGCCGTCGGTGAACAGCATCGGCCGCAGCAGCCGATGACCGAGAACGAACCGCAGTCCTTCGGCAACCTCCCGGATCAGCTGCCGATCGGTTGCTTCCGGCCGCACCACCTCGACGGTACGGATTCGCAGCATGCCGAGCGCGGACAACAGCATCCCGGCGGCGCTCACGATCAGCGTGAGCGGTGCACCGAGCCAGCCGACCAGGGGACCCGCCAGACCGGGGCCGCTGATGCTGACGGCGGAACGGACCGCAGCGATCCTGCTGTTCGCCTCGACCAGGTGGTCACGACCGACCAACGTAGGGACATAGCTTGTGTATCCGACCTCGAACAGTACGGTCAGCAGTCCGTGGCCGAGAGCAATCGCGTACAGCAGCCAGATCGACAGCGCATCGGCCCACCAGGCCAGCGGTAGCGTCATCAGCAGCGCGGCTCGCAGCAAATCCGTGTTGACCATCACCGGGCGCTTGCGCCACCGGTCGACCCACGCACCCGCCGGCAGCCCGATCAGCAGCGACCCGGCCGTGGTCATCGCGGTCAGCACGCCGACCGCGAACTCGTCCGCGTCCAGCCAGAGGATCGCCACCAGCGGCAGCGCGAGGTAGACGAACCGGTCGGCGAGCTGACCGGCGACGGTCGCGCCGAAGAACCGCCGGAAATCTGGCTCGTGAAAGAGACCAAGTCGGACCATCATCGAATCCACTCCTCGCTGCGCACGAGGACCGAGGATAAGCAGGAGGCATCCGAGCATGGTGACGCGGCCGTCGTATGTGGTCACTGGAGGTGCCCGGGGCATCGGTCGCGCGATCGCCGAACGCCTGGCCGACGAGGGGCAGGTTGTCGTCGTGGACGTCACCGGTCAACTCAGCTGGCAGCACGAACGGGTCATGCTGATCACCGGCGACGCCCGTGACGCCGAGACAGGGCGACGAGCGGCGGCCGCCGCCGAGTCCGCCGGTCCGCTGCTCGGCTGGGTCAACAACGCCGCGGTCTTCGGTGACGCGGGTATGGATGACGCGTCTGCGGCCCGGATCCTGGACCTGATCTCCACCAACCTGGCTTTAGCGGTCACCGGCTGCCATGTCGCGGTCAACCACTTCCTGACGCACGGGCGTAGCGGGGCCATCGTCAACGTCTCGTCCCACCAGGCGCAGCGCCCAGTCCGCGGAGCGCTGCCCTATGCGACCGCGAAGGCTGCTGTCGAGGGTCTGACCCGGGCAATGGCGGTGGATCACGGGCCAGCCGGCATCCGTACCAATGCTGTCGCGCTCGGCTCGATCGCCACCGACCGGTTCGAGCGGTACCGTGCCCGGCACCCCGAAGTGGACACCGAGATGGCCGCACTGCATCCGCTCGGCCGGGTCGGTACCGCACAGGAGGTCGCCGACGCTGTCGCCTTCCTGTTGTCTCCCGCCGCCGGATTCGTCAACGGCGTCGTCCTCGCCGTCGACGGCGGACGGGCAGTCAACGGACCCGACCCCGAAGCCACCGGGGTCGCGGGGCGGGCCCGGTCGGAGGGCGACCAGCGGCGCGGTGGTGCGTTCGATGTACCAGCGGGTGTAGAAATGTTCGTTGACGACGACTCCGGCTACCTCGCCTGAATCGACCGGCACCCGGACGGCTTAGTGCTCAACACCCACCGCTACCCGGCCGCCAGCTACCTTGTGCTGCACCGCAGCACCTGCCGGACGATCACCGGCGCACCGGCCGGCGGCAGCCGCTGGACCTCGGACTACAGCAAGATCTGTGGCCAACGCCGTGACCTCGAACAGTTGGTGTTGGAACGGCTAGGCGCGGTGGTCCACCCGTGCAAGTTTGTGCGAACCCCCCTGACCGTGCTGGGAAGATGTGGTGGTCGTCGAGGAGAGCGCTATCCGATTGCGACTGTGGCATGAGGTGGATAGCGCTCCGCTCGATGTCGGCGACCGGACGATCGGCGGCCCCGCTACGGGGCCCAGGCGGGGTCGACGTCCCAGGTGACGTCGGCGGCCCAGCTGGTCGGCGAGTTCCAGGACGGGCCACCGGCGCCGTCGCTGAGCCAGATCTCGGCGGCGTAGTGGCGCAGGAACGAACCCGGATAGTTGAACGACTCCAGCGAGACATCAGATCCGGTCAGGCCGCGCCGGGCGCACCAGGTGGCGTCGGCGCGCAGCAGCGCGGTGCCGTCGTCGGGCGAGGTTCGGACCCGGGAGTTGGCATGTCGGAGGTACTGGCCCGGGAAGTTGACCGACTCGAACGAGTAGCAGTCCGGGTTGGCCAGACCGGGCCGGACCACGTACGTCGCGTCGTCCTTGAGTAGTTGCGGGCTGTCGGCGGTGACCACGTCGGTGTAGGCCAGGCTGTCGCGGTGGCGCAGGTAGCGGTCGGTGAAACCGGGTGTGGTGACGCGCAGCGACCGGCGGGCATCCAGCGGCAGGGCGACCGGTGTACGCGGCGGCAGCGCCCGGGAGGTGGCGATCAGCGCCAGGTTGGCCGCCCGTACCCGGGCCTCGTCCATCTTGACCACCTGCCGGTCGTAGGTGAGGAAGCCGTTCAGCTCACCCTCGACGTCGGTGATCTCGGTGTGGACGGCGGCGCTCAAGCCTCGGCCGATCATCAGGTTGGCGGTGCCCTGGATTAGCCCCACGTAGCGGTCGGTCAACGCTGTCGGGGTCGGCTGCCACTCGTACGCCTGGAAGTTGCCGTTCGGGCTGTATTCGTGGCCCGGCACCCGCAGTCCGGGGCCGCCGAACTCGCCCAGCACGGAGATCCGCCCGCCGGTCGGCGCCGGGGCTCCAGGGCCGACGTAGACGTGCCAGTCGTCCATGTCGCCGTTGCCGGGGCTGCCCAGCGACTGGCAGCAGTTGTATCCGCTGTGGGTGTTGACCAGCCGGGTCGGGTCGAGGTCCTTGACGGCCTGGCCGACCCGGATCGTGTCGGCCAGGGCCCGCTCGCCCCAGCCTTCGTTGTAGACGACGTAGGCGACCACCGACGGCGAGTTGCGGTGCTCGTTGACGATCTGGCGCGCCTCGGCCTCGAACTGGGCCTGCTGGGCGTCGGCCGGGTCGATGTCCTGGGCGGTCATCGACGGGATGTCCTGCCACACCAGCAGGCCGAGCCGGTCCGCGTGGTAGAACCAGCGCTGCGGTTCGACCTTGATGTGCTTACGCACCATGTTGAACCCGAGGTCCTTGTGTTTGCGCAGGTCGAAGGCGAGTGCTTCGTCGGTCGGCGCAGTGTAGACACCGTCGGGCCAGTAGCCCTGGTCGAGGGTGCCGAGCTGGAAGACGAACTCGCCGTTGAGGGTCGGTCGCGGTACCCCGTCGATGGTCCGTACGCCGACCTCCCGCATACCGAAGTAGTGGGTGGTCCGGTCGACGGCCCGGCCGTTGCGGTCCCGCAGGGTGACGCGCAGGTCGTAGAGGTACGGGTCGTCCGGGGACCAGCGGCGAGCGTCCGGCACCGGTACGGCGAACTCGGTGAAGCCGCCAGTGGCGGTGCCGACGACGGTGGCTCCGGCGAGGGCTTCGGCGCGGACGGTGTGGCCGGTGGTGTCGCCTCGGGTGGCCACCCGGATCCGGATGGTGTCGCTGGCCAGGTCGGGGCGCAGGTCGACGTCGCTGATCGAGGTGGCCGGGGTGGGTTCCAGCCAGACGGTCTGCCAGATGCCCGAGGCCGGGGTGTAGAAGATGCCGCCGGGGGTACGGGTCTGTTTGCCGATCGGTGGCAGGCTGCCATGCTGCCGGCTGTCGGTCGGGTCCCAGACCGCGACGATCAGTTCGTTCGGGCCGTCGCGCAGCGCGCTGGTGATGTCGAAGTTGAAGGCGTCGTAACCGCCGGTGTGATCGCCGAGCCGCCTGCCGTTGACCCAGACGGTGGCCTGCCAGTCAACGGCTCCGAAGTGCAGCTGCACCCGCCGCCCGGTCCAGCTGCGCGGAACGGTGAAGGTGCGCCGGTAGGTCAGATGGTGCCGGTCGTCGTCGGCGGCCCGGCCGATGCCGGACAGCGCCGATTCGACCGGGAACGGCACGTTGACCCGTTCGGGCAGATCGACGCCGAACTGTGGAGCGTCGTCGGTGGTGGACTGTCGCAGTTGCCATTCGCCGTTGAGGTTGCGCCAGTCGGGGCGGGTCATCTGCGGTCTGGGGTATTCGGGTAGCGGGGTACCGGTGAGCGCCTCGGCGGTCCACGGGGTGGTCAGCGGCGCGGGGCGGGCGGGCACCGCGACGGCGGCCGAGGGCGCGACGAGCAGGCCGGCGGCTGCGGTCGCTGCCGCAACAGCGGTCCAACGGGTACGGGGCGATCGCATGTCGTCTCCATCGGTGGACGGGCCGGGGACGGGATCGGATCAGGGAACGCATCGAGGCACGTCGAGGTTTGTTTATAACGTTATAGACGCCCGGTCGACCGCCGTCAATCTCCGCCCGTCGATGTGTGCCAGGATCGACGGATGGGTGCCAGTCTGCGGAGCATCGCCGAGCGCGCGGGCGTCTCACTGGCCACGGTCTCCAACGTGGTCAACGGCTACCGGCCGGTGGCCGAACCCACCCGACGCCGGGTGCAGCAGGCCATCGACGAACTCGGCTACACCCCGAACCTCAGCGCGCGGCACCTGCGGCGCGGCCGGACCGGACTGATCGCGCTGGCCATTCCCGAGCTGACCAACCCGTACTTCGCCGAGCTGGCGGAGACGGCGATCCGGGAGGCTGCGGCCCTCGGCTACACCCTGGTGATGGAGAGCACCGACGCCGACCCCGACACGGAGCTGGCGCTGCTCGGCGGCTCCCGCCGGCACGTGGTCGACGGACTGATCCTCAGCCCGGTGCGAATCGGCCGCGCCGAGGTGCTCGCCCGCCGCGACGCGCTACCGCTGGTCCTCATCGGCGAGGGCGCCTCCGACGTGCCGCATGACCACATCGCCATCGACAACGTCGCGGCCAGCCGCGCGGCGGTGGCGCACCTGGTCGCGCTCGGCCGCCGCCGGATCGCCTTCATCGGGGCCCGGGGCCACGACGACCGACAGTCGGCGCAGCTGCGGCTGCGCGGTTTCCGGGCGGGCATCGCCGCCGCCGGGCTGCCCGACCGACCGGAACTGACCGTGGTCACCGACCGGTTCGGCCGGGCCGACGGCTCGGCCGCGATGCGTCGGCTGCTCACCCTCACCGAGCCACCGGACGCGGTCCTCGCGTACAACGACCTGATCGCGCTCGGCGCGATGCGCGCCGCCGCCGACGCCGGCCGGCGGATCCCGCAGGACGTCGCGGTCGTCGGGATCGACGACATCGAGGAGGGACGGTACGCCAACCCGAGCCTGACCAGTATCTCCCCTGACAAGGCGGCGATCGCCCGGCTGGCGGTCCGACGGCTGGTCGACCGGATCGAAGGGCGTCCGCCCCGGCCGCCGTACGATGTGCGGACCCCGTTCACCATGGCGGTCCGGCAGAGCACCGTCGGCGCGCGGTCCGGCTTTCGTGGTCCGACACAGGTCGAGCACCTAGGCTGATTGGTCATGGGACACACGCCGGAGAACAGCTTCCGCCCGGGTGCCACCGCCCGGGTCGAGCTGACCGTGACCGATTCCGACACCGCCCAGGCGGTCGGCTCGGGCGACGTACCGGTCCTCGGTACCCCGCGGCTGCTCGCCCTGGCCGAGGCGGCGACGGTCGCCGCCACCGCCACCGGGCTGCCACCCGGCATGACCACCGTCGGCACCCGGGTCGAGCTGGACCACCGGGCGGCGACGCCGGTCGGCCGTACGGTGGCCGCGCTGGCCCGGCTGACCGAGGTCGACGGGCGGCGGCTGGTCTTCGAGGTGGTGGTGTTCGAGGCGGGCACGACCATCGCGCAGGGCCGTATCGAGCGGGCCCTGGTCGACCGGCACCGGTTCGTCGAGCGGGCCTTCGACCGCACGCCGGCGCCGCGGGCCGGCGACGACCCCACCGGTGAGCGGGCAGTCTCCGGATGAGTGCCCGGTTCGTCGAGGTCGGCGACCGGGTGTATGTGCTGCGCCGACCCCGGCTCGACGTCAACTCGACGCTGGTCGTCGGCGCGGCCGCCGCCGTGCTCGTCGACACCGGCAGTACGCCGGCCGAGGCCGCCGAGCTGGTCGAGGCGGCCCGGCGGATCACCCACCTGCCCTGGTCGGTGGTGAACACCCATCACCACTTCGACCACTGCTTCGGCAACCAGGTGGCCGCCGGGGATCCGCCCGCGCCGGTGTGGGCCCACCAGGAGGCGGCCCGGCTGCTGGCCCGCCCGGTCGAGGTGGTCCGCGACGAGGCGTACCGCGAGATGATCGGCCACGATCCGCAGCTGGCCGAGCAGCTCAGCCACGCGGTGGTCCACCCACCGGACCGTACGGTGACCCGCGCCGCGACGCTCGACCTGGGCGGCCGGGTGGTTGAGCTGTGGCATCCCGGGCGCGGGCACACAGTCGGCGACCTGGTGGTGCACGTCCCGGACGCGGACCTGCTGGTCGCCGGTGACCTGGTCGAGCAGGGTGCCCCACCGTCGTTCGACGACGCCTACCCGCTGGAGTGGCCGGACACCCTCGCGGCGGTGCTGCGGCGCCTCGGGCCGGCCAGTGTCGTGGTGCCCGGCCACGGCACCTGCGTCGGCGTCGACTTCGTCCGGGCCCAGCACGCTGACCTGGTGGCGTTGGAGTGGCTGATCCGCGACGGGCACGCCGACGGGGCGCCGCCGGAACAGGTCGCCGCGCGGGCACCGTTCGGGCCGCAGGCGGCGGGCACCGCGGTCGTCCGCGGCTACGCCGAACTGTCCAACCGGGCCTGACCGCACTCGGCGCGACCGACGGGAGCCGGCGACGGCGGTCCGGAGTCGATGGTGAGTAGGGCGGGCAGCGGACCCGCGTCGGCGTCGACGAGGTCACCGAGGCGAACCTCGTCGAGCGCGGAGAGGAAGGCCGCTCGGGCCCGGCGCAGCTCGACGCGCAGTCGGCAGTCGGCGCGCAGCGGGCAGGCCGGCTGGTCGCAGGAGACAACCTCACCGTCGCCTTCGAAAGCCCGTACCACCTGGGCCACGGTCATCTCGGCGGCGGCCGGGACGAACGCGGTGCCGCCTGCCCGGCCCCGCACCGTGACCAGAACGCCGAGCCGTTGCAACCGCTGCACCACCTTGGCGACGTGGCTGCGCGGCAGGGCGAGCCGGGCGGCCAGGTCGTCCACCGTGGTACGGGTGCGAGACGCGGCGGTGAACATGGCGACCCGTAACGCCATGTCCGTGGACCGGTTGAGCTTCACGTCCCGACCCTAGTCAGCCACGGCAGACGGCACGGCCCGGCGTGAACGGCCCGGCCCGGCGCGGTGTGATCGGGGCTCGGGACCAATGGCCCTAAAAGAGGAGTCACAGATTCCTGTTTAGTGGCGTCGTACCCGTCCGATCCCCAAAGGAGTGACCGTGCTCTCGAAGTCCTCAGCAGCGGTGGTGACCGCGACCCTGCCCGTCGTACAGACCCACGGCGAGGCCATCACCAGCCGGTTCTACCAGCGGATGTTCGCCGCCCATCCGGAGCTGCTGGATCTGTTCAACCGGGGTAACCAGGCGACCGGCCGCCAGCAGGCGGCGCTGGCCGCCGCGGTGGTCGCCTACGCCGAGCACCTGACCGGGCGCAGCACGCTGCCCTGGGCGCCGATCCTGGACCGGATCGCACACAAGCACGCCTCCCTCGGCATCACCGCCACTCAGTATCCGATCGTCGGACGCCATCTGCTCGCCGCCGTCGGCGAGGTGCTCGGCGACGCCGTGACGCCCGAGGTCGCGGCGGCGTGGGACGAGGTCTACTGGCTACTGGCCTGCGAGCTGATCGCCCGGGAGGCCCGGCTGTACACCGTCGCCGGCCTTCCCTTGCGGGCCGGTGCCGGCTGGCGGCCGTGGCGGATCGTCGAGAGGATTCCGGAGACCGCCGACATCGTGTCGCTGATCCTGGCCCCGGCCGACGGCGACCCGGCACCCACCTTCACCCCCGGCCAGTACGTCTCGGTCGCGGTTGATCTGGCCGGCGGCCAGGGTCAGCAGATCCGCCAGTACAGTCTGTCCGGCCGTCCCGGCGCCGCGACCTGGCGGATCACCGTCAAACGGCTCCGGGGCGGGGCCGGCGCGGCGGGCGGGTCAGCCGGGTCGCCGGCACCGGACGGAACAGTCTCCAGCCAGCTGCACGACCGGACCGCCGTCGGTGACGTCCTGCGGCTGAGCCCGGCGTTCGGCGAGGTCAGCTCCATCGGCGCGCTCGGCGTGCCGCTGCTGCTGGTCAGTGCCGGGATCGGCGTCACCCCGGCGATGGCCGCCCTCGCCCAGCTGGGCGCGGTCGCGCCGGCCCGCGAGGTGGTGCTGGTGCACGCCGACCGGTCGGCGGCCGCGCACCCGTTGCGCCACGAGCTGCCGGAGCTCCAGCAGCGGATGCCCAACCTGTCGGTACACCTGTGGTACGAGGACGCCACCGACGGCGGGCTCCCCGATTTGAAGGCGACGATCCACCCCGGATGGGTCGATCCGGCACGGATCCCGCTCGCACCGGACACGTACGCGCACCTGTGCGGGCCGGTGCCGTTCATGGCGCAGGTTCGTGGCGAGCTGCTGCGCCGGGGCATGCCGGCTGAGCGGATCGGCTACGAGGTGTTCGGGCCGGGGATGCTGGCAGGCTGAGCCGCCGACACCGCCGTCGGCGGGCGACGGTCAACAGCACCGCCGAGTCCTCGTCGGCGTACAGCGCGTGCCGGGCATCCGGGATGACCAGCAGGTCACCCGTCTCGCCCGGCCAGGACCGGTCTCCGGCGACCAGCCGGATCCGGCCGCGCAGGTGCTGCGCACGTTCTGCCGCCGCTCACCCCGAGAGCCACTCATCTCGAGAGCCGCTCAACCCGAGACAAGAGCCGGCAGGACCGTACCGATCGGCTCGCGCACCACCGCGTCGGCGATCGTGTCGTACGGGGTCGGCGCGGCGTTGATGATCACGACGCGGGCACCGGACTCGGCGGCGATCTCGACCAGCCCGGCGGCCGGCTGCACCGTCAGCGAGGTGCCGACGGCGAGCATCAGGTCGCAGTCGGCGACGGCCCGCGCCGCCCGCCGCAGGGTCGGTCCGTGCAGCGACTGGCCGAACGAGATCGTCGCCGTCTTGAGGATGCCGGCGCAGTGCCGGCAAGCCGGGTCGTCCTCACCGGCGGCCACCCGGTCCAGGACCTCCTGGATGCCCGTACGGTCGGCGCAGCCGAGGCATTCGGCCTCGTACAACGTGCCGTGGATTTCGATCACGGTGTCCGGTGAGTTGCCGGCCCGCTGATGCAGCCCGTCGATGTTCTGGGTGACGATCGCAGCCAGCTTGCCGGCGCGCTCCCACTCGACCAACGCGGCGTGGCCGACGGAGTCTGTGGAGATGCCGGCTCCGGTCAACGCAACGATCCGGCGGGCGTCGGCGACCCATTCGGTGACCTGTCGGATGTCGACGTCGTCGCGTAGACCGCTCATCCTGCGACGGTAGCCGGCGTCACCGTCGGACGACGACTCCGGCCGGGCCAGCGCGTCCTCGTCCGGCCAGACCATGACCACCGACGGATTCCACTCCACCGGCCGAAACGGGGACAACGCACACGAGTTCCCGGTCACCTGTTCACGGGTGACCGGGAACTCGTCACGTTTGCCGTGAGCTATTAGCAGGACTGCGTCACATACCCGGTGGCCGCGCCGACGTGGGATGCCACCTCACGCCAGATTCCACCCGATAACGTGGCTTCAACCTGCGATCTCTACCGCCCCTATAAATCCCATTACCATCCGTCGGTTGCGGTCTTCTTGCGGCATCATCGGCGTCCGGCGGGGCTATGTCCCATCGGCCACCAATCTGCCCATCAAGAAATGCACCGCGCATCGAGTCAGCACCACGATCGTCGCCGCGCGGTACATCACCACCGTCACCACGAGAAAACTGACCACTAGAATACTCTACGTAGATACGTTGTATGCGATAGCCGATCGGACGACGAACACCTGGCTGACTGCGCTCAACAGCACGCGCCGCAATGAGGAAATCACTCACGAGCCGGTCGACTGCAGCACCTTCCGTCTCCGCCTCGACGAAGGCCTCGACTTCGATGACCCCTTCGACAGCGTCACTGGAGGTCGAAATATCTGCGACCTTAGCGGCATCCGCAACCCCGAGGATCCCTTCCAAGATGTGTTTTGCATCTGCGTGCAGTTCGGCCTCGACTGGCCGCAAGCCGGAGCTCCACCATCGGGGCACGACTCGCAAGACGACTCTAACCTCCACTCCCGCACCAGCTCCCTATGGGATCCAAGCCTCCAATTCCGCTTCCGCACCCTTCTGGGGCGCCGCCGACAGTCTAGCGAGTTAGCCCAATCCAGAAGTCTCTTGGCATACCTCTCGGCGTTCTGCGGGCGCCAGCTTACACTTCTCTGATGGCAACCCTTGGCGCAGACAATCGCTCCCTCCGGTTGATCCAGTTCAACCGTGAAATTGCGGATTCTCAGATCCTCCAAGACGTTATTGACCTCGATATCGGGATGGATTTGGAATCCAAACGCTCCCATTCTTCTCCCAACGTTGGGCACCCCTACCGCACGGCGCAGCGGTCCGTACCACAACGAGCGGATGCCCCATGGGTGACGCGGAGACTTTGTGGATCTCTAAGCACTCAGCACTTCAGCACCAAGAGGCCCCGAGCATCAAGGCTTATCAGTATTCATACCAGCGCATACTTATCATCCTGGTAACTTACCGCAGTTCCATAAATGTCGACGGACAATCTGTCCGTCGACCCATTTCCGGAGGCACCCGCAGCAGCGGACACGCCGGCCGTGATGTACGCGAGGCGGCGTCGAAGTCCGACGCAGTGAGCGCCAACCATGGCCGAGATCCGGGCGGTCGCCGCAACCCACCGTCTGACAACTCTGGCGAGGCGGACCGGTACGAGCCCGATCCGGACTGGACTAGGCCTGCGTGTGGACGAGCTGCGGGGAGCATGGCGGCCAACGGACGCTTGCACGCGAGCCCCAGACGCGGACGTGACCGGAGCCTCATCCGGTTAGCGCTCACCTACACCGGTCAAGGTTCCAGCGATACTCGTGTGAGATGTCCGCGAAACCTGGGTCCCACGTGGATTCCCACCTGGATGGAGCCGACTGCCACCGAGGTCGCCGACCGGGTGCACGCGCTGCCGACCCGGTCTCGCCGCCAACGTCAGCGACGACCAGGTCAGCCGGGCGCAAAAAGTCAGCCGAAACGTTCGGCGACGGCCGCCCGGGTGGGCATCGACACCGCGCCGCCCGGTGACTCGCACACCAGCCCCGCCACCTGTAGGGCGAACCCGACCCGGGCGGCCCAGCCGGCGGCGTCGGCCGGCAGCCCGGTGCCGAGCAGTTCGGCGATCAGTGCGGCCATCACCGAGTCGCCGGCGCCGGTGGCGTCGACCGCGGCCACCGTCGGGGCGGCCACGGTCAGCACCTCGCGGCCGGGGCTTAACCAAGAGCCCGCCCCCCCCCCCGTGCCCCCCCCCCCCCCCCCCCCCCCCCCCCCCCCCCCCCCCCCCCCCCCCCCCCCCCCCCCGCCCCGGGTGACCACCACCGCACCGGCACCGAGATCGTGCAGCAGCGCGGCGGCGGTCACCGGGTCGGCACCGTCGTAGAGCACCTCGGCGTCGGCGGCGCTCAGCTTGACCAGGTCGGCGGTTGCCGCGAAGCCGGCGACGACCTGCCGGTACGCAGCCAGCGAAGCGGTGTCGGGCAGCAGCCGGGGCCGGACGTTGGGGTCGAACACCCGCAGCCCGCCGGTGCCCGCCCAGGCCTGTCGGGCGGCGACCCGGGTCGGCTCGCACAGCAGCGCGATAGAGCCGCAGTAGAGCACGGCGGCGTCGCCGACCAGTTTCCCATCGAGGCTGGCCGGTTCGAGCAGCCCGTACGAGGGTGGGTCGCCGTAGAAGCGGAAGTCCGGCTCGGCGCCGGTGAAGGTGGCCACCGCCAGGGTGGTGGGCGCGGGCACGGTGACCATGGCCCGGTCGCCGACCCCGGCGGTACGCAGGAAGTCTCGGATCCGGTCGGCGAGCGGGTCGTCGCCGAGGGCCCCGGCGAACTCGACCGCACCGCCGAGCCGGGCGACGCCGACCGCGACGTTCAGCGGCGCCCCGCCGATCACCTGGCGGTAGACCGGTTGGCCGGCGCATTCGCCGTCGAGCAGGTCGATCAGTGCCTCGCCGAGCACCACCGCGTACCGCATGGATCTTCCTTCCACCTGCAGTTTTGCCGCTCCGAAGTCTGCCAGGTCGGCGCCCCGGCACCGGCCGCCACCCCGCACCCCGCACCTCACATCGAGCAGCGACTATTGCACTTCCGATCGATGTATGGTGGGATATCGATTACCAGGACGGCGTGGGGGCAACTCGCTGTCCTTCGGACTCGCCGGGAGCTGCGCGAGCGCGCTAGACGTCCATCGGACGGCACGTCGGTCGACCGCGTCCGCGGCACGGCCGGCCAGTCGCCGTTCCTCCTTATGTTTCCTGACGTTCCGCCATGTCGGAACCCATCGCCCTGTCCGCCGGCCCGGGTCTGTCCCGCGCCGTGGACCGGTTCACGAAGGAGTCTCGGTGAAAGCTCTACGCAGAGTGGCGGTAGTTGCCGCCGCTTCCGCGCTCACCGCCGGCCTGCTCACGGTGGTGACCCCCAACGCGGCTTCCGCGCACGGTGCCGCCATGGCGCCGGGCAGCCGCACCTACCTCTGCTGGGTCGACGGTCTGTCGCAGTCCGGCCAGATCATCCCGCAGAACCCGGCCTGCTCGGCCGCCGTCGCCCAGAGCGGCGCCAACTCGCTGTACAACTGGTTCAGTGTGCTGCGCTCCGACGCGGGTGGCCGCACCACCGGTTTCATCCCCGACGGACAGCTGTGCAGCGGTGGCAACTCCGGCTTCTCCGGCTACAACCTGGCCCGCAACGACTGGCCGCTGACCCACCTGACCGCCGGTGCCCGGATGGAGTTCAAGTACAGCAACTGGGCCCACCACCCTGGCACGTTCTACTTCTACGTGACCAAGGACAGCTGGAGCCCGAACCGCGCGCTGGCCTGGAGCGACCTGGAGGCGACGCCGTTCCTGACGGTGACCAACCCGCCGCAGCGGGGCGCGGTCGGCACCAACGACGGCCACTACTACTTCAGCGGCAACCTGCCCAGCAACAAGAGCGGCCGGCACATCATCTACTCGCGGTGGGTCCGCTCGGACAGCCAGGAGAACTTCTTCGGCTGCTCGGACGTCACGTTCGACGGTGGCAACGGTGAGGTCACCGGGATCGGGGGCAACCCGAACCCGACCCCGCCGCCGACCACCGCTCCGCCGCCCACCACGGCCCCGCCGACCACCGCGCCCCCGACCACCGCGCCGCCGACCAGCAACCCGCCCACCGGCGGCTGCTCGGCGACCTACCGGACCACAAGCTCCTGGTCCGGTGGATTCCAGGGTGAGGTGACGGTCACCAACAACAGTTCCGCGAGCATCGGCGGATGGACCACGACCCTGAACTTCGGCAGCGGGGTCACCATCAACAGCCTGTGGAGCGGCACCCACACGGTGAGCGGATCGAGTGTCACCGTCCGCAACGCGGCCTGGAACGGGTCGCTGTCGCCGAGCGGGTCGACCACGTTCGGCTTCGTCGCCAACGGCAGCCCAGGCACACCGTCGACGGCCTGCTCCGCGAGCTGATCCACCGCCGTACACGGCCGATTCCCACCTGACCGGGGGGGGGGGGGGGGGGGGGGGGGGGGGGGGGGGGGGGGGGGGGGGGGGGGGGGGGGGGGGGGGGGGGGGGGGGGGGGGGGGGGGG